>CAXYUI010000041.1:0-10004 GCA_964291975.1 uncultured Formivibrio sp.
GCGCTTGCAACCACTCCAGCGTCTGGCGGGGCCAGATTGCGCCGGGTAATCCTTCTGCGCCGCGAATGCCGAAACCATGCTTGCCGCTGGGGAAAATATGCAGGCTGCCCGAGACACCGGCTTTTTTCAGGGCTTGGTAAAAGAGAATGCTGTTTTCCGACCATACCGAGGTGTCGTCATCGGCATGCAACAGGAAAGTCGGCGGCGTTGTTTTGCTGACTTGCGCTTCCATCGAATACGCCTCGATCAGCTCGGCCGATGGATTGGCGCCGATCAATTCCTTGCGCGAACCCTTGTGTACGGCCGGCTCTTTCATGGTGATGACCGGGTAGCCGAGCACAGCAAAATCAGGACGCGCGCTCAGGTCGTCCGTCGCATCCTGACGCTCATAAACCTTACGCGAGAAGCCGGTAGCCAGACTGGCGGCGACATGGCCTCCTGCCGAGAAACCCATCACGCCAATCCGGTCGGCTTTTAACCCCCATTCGGCGGAATGCGCACGGATCAGGCGCAGAGCGCGCTGGGCGTCAGCCAGCGGAACATCGCGACCGTTTTCATGGCCATCGCCCGGCAAGCGATAGGTCAAGACAAAGAGGGTGACGCCGGCGGCATTGAATGGCGCAGCCAGATCAGACCCTTCTTTATCAAGGACAACACGCTGGTAAGAACCGCCCGGCGTCACCAGAATCCCCACGCCATTGGGTTTTTCGGGTTGGTAGACCGTCAGCGTCGGTGCGGTCACCTTGACCACGGCGCGATCCTTCAAATCGGCGCGTTTGCTGCGCTCAAGTACTTCTTGCGTAAGGGTGACCTTTTCCGAGCCAGGTCCCACCTTGTTTGGCCAGATATTCATTTCCTGCAAATTCTCCAAAGCTGCGGCGTGCGCCACGACCGCGATCAACCCCAAGCCCAGCACCAGCGTTTTTTTCAACATTGAGAAACCCTTTCGCAAGACAACGGTAAAGCTCGACTATACCGTTGCGCTGCGCCAACGCGCCAGATTGCCTTGCCCGAAAAAGAGGCGTCCGCCTTACTAAAGAGGTCGCTTCGATACCTGCGTCATTGGTCAGGCCAGTGATATGATGCGCGCATGCTTAAACATCTACTTGGCGGTTTATCGCTCGTTGTGATCTGGTCGACCACGGCCTTGGCGATCAAATGGAGCGTGGACGGCATCCCCTATGCGCTCGCGCTATTCAGTCGTTTCGGGATTGCTTTTATCATCATGGCGACGCTGTTGGCGCTGCATCGCACCACCCTGCCCCCGCTCCGCAATACGTGGCGCGCGTGGCTTGCCAGCGGCGGAAGTACGGCTTTCACCATGCTGTGCACCTATTGGGCTTCGCAGTATGTTTCGTCCGGACTGGTGGCGGTGATTCACGGCTTGGCGCCGCTGGCGACCGTGGTTTTTGCGCGCATTCTGCTGGACGAGAAAGTCAGCCGCAATGAGATTGCCGGCATCATGCTGGCCGTGTGCGGTTTGGTGGTGATTTTCTCCAACCGTCTGCACATCGGCCCACAGGGTTTGCCGGCGCTGTTGATCGTACTGTTTGCGGTGAGTATGAATAGTGGCGCGGCGGTCAAACTCAAAGCGTATTCGCAAGGCTTGCCGGCGGTGATTGTCAGCATCGGTTCAATGGGCGTCTGTACGGTATCCACGGGCACGCTCTGGCTGGCGCAAGGCGCGCCGCTGCCAGAAATACTGCCGCTGCGCGCGGCCGGCGCCATCTTGTACTTGGCGATCGTGGCTTCGGTGTTTGCCATGAGCGTGTATTACTGGCTGATTCGCGAATGTCGCCCGACCCAGATCGCGCTGATCCCGATGATCGCCACGGCGTCTTCAATCTGGATTGGACACACGCTCAACCACGAAGTGGTTACCCCGGAAATCATCACAGGATCTGCGCTGATTATTGGTGGACTGGCGCTGAACCAGTTGGGAGCGTGGCGGCAAAAAGCCTGATCCGCGCACGCCCGCAGCCAAACCGATCATCGACATTGCTCACCCCGATTGCCCGACAAGAACGATGCGCTTGATCGGTTTGAGATTGGCGCAAAGCCAGCCTTGGCGGGGTTGGGCGATTTTTACGTCACCCCGGCAGACCATTGCATAAACGCAACAACCCGTGCAAACCTCAGCCCTGTTTTGACCTGCAAGCGCTCAGCCTGGCTTGGGTATACTGGCGCTTTTGCGAGTGATGTCATGAACGACGCTCATCTAATCGAAACCTGTTTGGCCGGCGAAACCGTTTTTGACGGCAAGCTACTCAAGGTCTGCCGCGATCGCGTGCGCCTGCCCGATGGCGGCGAAGCTTGGCGTGAATACATTCGCCATCCCGGTGCAGTGGTGGTGATTCCGGTGCTGCCCGATGGCCGATTGCTGGTCGAGCGCCAATTCCGTTATCCGGTGGGGCAAGTTTTTATTGAGTTTCCGGCTGGCAAAATCGATCCGGGCGAGGATCTGCAAGCTTGCGCAGAACGTGAACTGCTGGAAGAAACCGGCTACACCGCGGCTTCATGGGAATACCTGGGCTTGCTGCATCCGGTGATCGGTTATGCCAATGAGGTGATCCACATTTATCTGGCGCGTGATCTGGTCGCGGGTGCAGCCAAACTGGATGAAGGTGAATTTCTGGAAGTGTTGCCGATGGCGCTGGCGGACTTGCGTGAAGCGTTTTTTGCTGGGCAAATCACTGACGCCAAAACGATTACTTGCTTGTACTGGGCCGAGCGCAAGTTGGCTGGCTTGATCTGAAATCGGGTGCAGGACAAATGAGGACTGGGGAGCAAGCCTCAGCCCTCATCCCCAGTTCTTAAAACTCAAACCCCAACCTGAACATCTGCACATCGTTGTCCCCGCCACTGGTGGCGAGCGCCCCCAGCGATAATCCGCCCACCAAAATATCCAGCCCGAAAGTGCGCGTGGTGCTTGAGGTATTGGTGCTGCTGGACGAGTAATAGCTGTATCCGCCAATCGAGCCAGAGGTTTCCACCGATGTATACGTGCGCTGCGCGTTGACCAGCGCATAGGGAATCACCTCTGCCGAGCCCCAGACAAAATGGTGTTGCAAGCCTGCTTGCAAACCATACATCACCGAGCTGATGTCCGATTCGCCCCCTGCCACATCCATGGTCATGCCCAGCACATTCATGGCCAGCCCGCCAAACAGCACGGTATTGCGCGAGCTGCCCAGATACAGTTCTGGACCAAAAGCCACGCCAAACAGGCCGCCACTGGTGGTTTTCTTTTCATCAGAAAGCGCCAACAGGTTGGCGTTGAAGTTAAAGCCGCCCGAGCCGCCTTCACCTGCGGAGCGCGAAGTGAAGTTCATGCCGTAGCCGCGCCATTCGTTGTCGGGAATATCGATCGTTAAATAAGAAAATTCGAGGCGTTTGGCGTTTTCCCCAGCCTCCAGTCGCTGGGTAATCGGCGCAGGTGCAAAAGTGAACTCAGTGCTGGATGCGGCAGCGGGCGCCGCGATCGCGATGGCGCAAAGCGCCGGCAGCAGATGGAGGGTTTTCATTTCCGGATCTCCTGTAATCACGCGCAAGCGGCGTAATTGCAGTGCAGCATCGCAGACTGGCGCGAGCAAACCCGGCAATGATTCGAGCCGATTGCCGGTTAATCCGGACTTTCGCAAAGCAGCGAGGATTGCACGACTTCGCGGCTCAGGTGCGGCGCGAAAATTTCAATGAAGTCATACACATAGCCGCGCAGGTAAGCGTCGCGGCGGATGCCGATGCGGGTGGTTGACGGCGCAAAGAGGTGGGCGGCATCGAGCGAAACCAGACCCGTGTCGCGTTCCGGCTCGTAAGCCATGGCTGCCATGATGCCAATCCCGAGGCCGAGCGCCACATAGGTCTTGATGATGTCGGTGTCGAGCGCCGTCAGCACCACGGTGGGTTCCAGTCCGCGCGCGACAAAAGCCTGATTGATCTGGCTGCGGCCGGCGAAGGCAAAGTCGTAAGTCACGATCGGGTAAGCGGCGATTTCTTCCAGCGTGACGGGATGGTCGATGCTGGCGAGCGGGTGATCTTTGGGTACGACCACCGAACGGTTCCATTGGTAGCAATCCAGATGCGCCAGCTCGTCGTATTGCGAGATCGCTTCGGTGGCAATGGCGATGTCGGCTTCGCCCTCGATCACCATTTCGCTGATCTGGGTCGGATTGCCCTGCTTGATCGACAATCGCACGTTCGGGTAACGGGTCAGGAAAGTCTTGATGGCGGGCGGCAGGGCATAGCGCGCCTGGGTGTGGGTGGTGGCGATGGTGAGACTGCCGCCGTCGACTTTGACGAACTCTTCACCGATGCGTTTGAGGTTCTGCGCTTGCAGCAAAATCATTTCCGAAATGCGCAGCACTTCCTTGCCTGGTGCGGTGACATCGACCACGCGCTTGCCGTTGCGCACAAAAATCTGCACGCCCAGTTCGTCTTCCAAGAGCCTGATTTGTTTGGAAATGCCCGGTTGCGAGGTGTGGAGTTTTTCCGCCGCCTCGGTGACATTCAGCCCCTGTTTGGCGACTTCGACCAGATAACGCAGTTGTTGCAGTTTCATGTCTGTCCCGCTCCCTTTAATAACTTCCGTTTCTTAAATGGAAAGATAACAGTCTTATGTGCGTATAAGCAACGCCGTTAAGATGGCCGCCATAACGAAAAGGAATGCACCATGGAGCTTGGCTTTGTGATTGCCGGTCTGGCGGTCGGTTTTATTGTGGGCTTGACCGGCGTGGGCGGCGGTTCGCTGATGACACCGATTCTGCTGGCTTTTGGCATCAACCCGGCCACGGCCGTCGGCACTGATCTTCTGTACGCTTCGATCACCAAGGCGGGCGGCGTGGTGGTGCATCACAAGCACCGCAATATCGACTGGAAAATCACTGGTTGGTTGTCGCTGGGCAGTCTGCCCGCCGCGCTCTTGACCGTGATCGTATTGCACTGGTGGCAGCCAGATACGCAAACGCTCAACGCCATCATCAAGAACGCGCTGGGTCTGGCGCTGATGCTGACGGCTGCGGCGATTCTGTTCAAACAACGCCTCTATGCCTGGGTCAAACAGCACGCTGGGGCGCTGGTCAACCTGCCGCCGGCCAAACTTAATCTGGCCACACTGGCAACCGGCATTGTGCTCGGCGTGATCGTCACCTTATCGTCCATCGGCGCAGGCGCTTTGGGCACGCTGGCTTTGTTTCTGCTTTATCCGCTGTTGCCGACCAATAAGCTGGTTGGCACCGAAATCGCCCATGCCGTACCGCTGACCGCGATTGCCGGTCTGGGTCATGCCGGACTGGGCAATCTGGATTGGCCGCTGCTGTTCAATCTGCTGGCCGGCTCTTTGCCCGGCATCTGGCTGGGTAGCCATCTGGCTGGTCGCGCGCCGGATCGTTTGCTGCGCCCTGGCCTGGCGGTGATGTTGATGTTTGTTGGCGTTAAACTCGTCGCCTGATGGTTTCTCCTCGCCTGCAGTCAAGAGAAGGCCGAGAGCATTTATGGAGTTCAAAATGAATCTGGAAGAAAAAATCGCCACCACGCTGGCACTGTTGCAACAAGCGGCCAATGAATACCAGCCTGCCGTCTTCGCCAATTCTTTTGGCGCCGAGGACATGGTAATCACCGACCTGATCGCCCGCCACGGTCTGAACATTGAAGTATTCAGTCTGGACACCGGCCGCCTGCCGACGGAAACCTATGACCTGATGGCCAAGGCGCGTGAACACTATCCGGCGCTGCCGATCCGCGTGTATTTCCCGGAATCGACCGATGTCGAAACCTATGTGAACAAAAACGGCATCAACGCCTTTTACGATTCGGTCGAGCTGCGCAAAGAATGCTGCCGCATCCGCAAAATGGTGCCACTCAAGCGCGCGCTCACCGGTAAAAAGGCCTGGATCAGCGGCCTGCGCCGTGAGCAATCGCCCACGCGCACCGACATGCCGTATCAGGAATTCGACGCCGGCAACGGCTTGGAAAAATTCAATCCGCTGCTCGACTGGAGCGAAAAAGACGTCTGGGCTTATCTGCGCGCCAACGATGTGCCGTACAACGCGCTGCACGACCGCCATTACCCCTCGATTGGCTGCGCGCCGTGCACACGCTCGATTGCCATGGGCGAGGATGTCCGCGCCGGGCGCTGGTGGTGGGAAAATCCGGAAAACAAGGAATGCGGCCTGCACGCCAAAGCGGTGTCGATTTTGCCGATCAGCAAGGCTTAAGCGCTTTTCCAGCAGGTTTAGGCCGTTTTCGGTTTTTTTGGGGTTTCGGCGGGTTAGTGACCCGCCCTACCATTGCCGGAAACCGGCGCAAGCTCGGTACAATGGCTTTCTCTGTTTCGGGATGATCGCCCCATGAAAACCATTACCCTCGGCTTTACCGGCGCTTCCGGCCTGCCGTATGGCTTGCGCTTGCTCGAATGCCTTTTAGCCGCCGGTTGCCGCGTGCATGTGCTCTATACGCAGGCGGCGCAAATTGTGGCCAAACAGGAAATGGGGCTGACCTGGCCTTCGCGGCCATCCGAGCTGGCCACGTTGTTGCGTGCCCAATTCAAGGTGGAAGACCCCGATCAGTTGCAGGTTTGGGGGCAGCAGGAATGGTTCGCGCCAATGGCTTCAGGATCAAACCCTGGGGATGCGATGGTGGTGTGCCCGTGCACCATGGGCGCGCTGGCGGCGATCGCGGCAGGCGTGTCGGACAATCTGCTCGAACGCGCGGCCGATGTGATGATTAAGGAAGGCAAAAAGCTGATTCTGGCACCGCGCGAGATGCCGTTTTCCGTGATCCATCTGGAAAACATGCTCAAGCTCGCCAAGCTCGGCGTGGTCATCATGCCGCCTAATCCGGGCTTTTATCATCACCCGCAAAACGTGCAAGACATGGTGGATTTTGTGGTGGCGCGGATGCTGGATCAGTTGGGCGTGCCGCAGAAACTGATGCGGCCTTGGGGTCAGTCCGAATAAAGATGGGTGTGACTGTGGCCATTTTTCTTGGCCGCATGCAAGGCGGCGTCGGCAGCGAGCAGGGCATCGTCCAGCGTATCCATTTCGCTATCGGTCACCGCAATGCCGATGGACACCGAAACGGTAAAGCAGTTGCCATCCTCCAGCATCACCGGGTGAGCGTCGAGCTTTTCACGCAGGCGCTCGCAAACAATGCGGGCGCCGACTTCATTGGTGTCCGGCAGCACGATGGCGACTTCTTCGCCGGAAAAACGCCCCAGCAAATCGTAATCACGGATCGCCAATTGCGCTTGCGCAGCCAAGGCAATCAGCGCCTGGTCTCCGCCTTGATGACCAAATTCTTCATTGAGTTTCTTGCACCCATCAATATCAATCAGCAGCACCGCCACATGGCGGCCGGTACGCTGAGAGCGGTTGATCTCCCGCTCGGCGAGTTCCATGAAATAGGGGCGGTTGTAAATCCGGGTCAAGACATCGCGCGTGCGCTGCTCTTGCAGCTCTTGCCGCAGACCTTGGTTTTGACGCCAGAGCCACCAGGTCATTGCGCCAGCCAGCAAAGCGATGACGCCAGGAATCAGGGAATAAAAGAGCATGATGACCAGCTTCCAAAAACGATGCTGACAGTCTAGCCCGCGCCATGCCTGCGCGCATCGTTTGCAAGGTGTGGCCAAGGCCGCACGGGAAAATCATTGAGGAGTAGAATCCTGCGCATGAAAAAAATCCTCCTTGTTCGCCTCTCTTCCATGGGCGATGTGATCCATAACCTGCCTGCCGTCACCGATCTGGCGCGCGCGTTTCCCGATGCGCAGATTGATTGGGTGGTCGAGGAAGGTTTCCGTGAAATCCCGCGTCTGCATCCGGCGATCAACCGGGTGATCCCTTTCTCGCTGCGACGTTGGCGCAAAAAGCCGCTGGCGGCGCTGGCCGGCGATGAAATCAGTGACTTCGCGCGGGAGTTGCGCGCCGAGCATTACGATCTGATCCTCGATTCGCAAGGCCTCGCCAAAAGCGCGCTGGTGGCCAAATTGGCACACGGCAAGGTGGCCGGGTATGACCGGGCTTCGGCGCGCGAGCCGCTGGCAAGCTTCTTTTATGCACAAAAAACCAAAGTCGACCGCAGCTTGCACGCCATCGAGCGCAACCGGCGCTTGTCGGCTCAAATCCTCAATTACGCGCTGACCGAGACCACAGATTACGGACTGCCCCGGCCCGATGTCACCCTCTCTTGGTTGCCGGCCGAGCGCTATGTGGTGCTGCTGACCGCCACCAGCCGCGCCGACAAGGAATGGGCTGAGGCGCACTGGATCGAACTGGGGCAGCGCTTGGTCGCGCAGGAGCTGCGTTGTGTGCTGCCCTGGGGCGGGGCGCAAGAAAAAGCGCGCAGCGAACGTCTGGCGGCAGCAATCCCCAATGCCATTTGCCCGCCGCGCATGAATCTGACCGAAGCCGCCGCGCTGCTCGCCGGCGCGCAGATCGTCGTTGGCGTCGATACTGGTTTGGCACATCTGGCTGCGGCAATGGCGACGCCGGTGGTGGCGATCTTCTGCGCGTCCGATCCGGTTAAAACCGGCGTTCTGGCGAGCACCTATGCGGTCAATCTTGGCAGCGATGGCGCGCCGCCCACGGTGGATGCAGTCTGGGCTGCGGTGACCGCCGGAGCGCGGTCATGATCGCGCGCCCGCTGTACCGGGCTGCGCTGTGGGGCGCTTTCCCGCTGATCTGGGTTTATCTACTCAAACGCGCGCGCAAGCAGCCCGCTTACAAATTGCACTGGGGTGAGCGCTTGGGTTTTTACCCGCAGGCCAAAAAGACCGGTGCGATCTGGCTGCATGCCGTTTCGGTCGGCGAAACCCGCGCGGCGCAGCCGGTCATCAAGGCTTTGCAAGTGCGCCACCCCGATGCGCCGATTCTGCTGAGCTGCATGACGCCAACCGGCCGCGATACCGCGCGCGAACTCTTTGGCGACAGTGTGGAAGTGGTTTTTCTGCCCTATGACTATCCCGGCGCGGTGGCGCGTTTTCTGAATCATTTCCAGCCACGCTTTGGCATGTTGATGGAAACCGAACTCTGGCCGAACCTGATCGACGCTTGTCATGCGCGCCAGATTCCGCTCTTGCTGGCCAATGCGCGGCTCTCGGAAAAATCCCTGCGCGGCTATCTGCGCATTGCGCCGCTGATCCGGCCTGCGCTGGCGCAATTGACGCTGACCTTGGCGCAGAGCGAAGCCGATGCCGAACGTTTACGCGAACTGGGCGCGCTGCGCGTTGAAGTCATGGGCAATGTGAAGTTCGACATTTTGCCGCCCGAAGAAAAAGTGGCTTTGGGCAAGGCTTGGCGGCAGCGCTTTGGCGCGCGGCCGGTGCTTTTGTTGGCATCCAGTCGCGATGGCGAAGAAGCGCTGTTTCTTGAAGCTTTACGACTGGCGAGTCCGCCTGCTGATCTGTTGGTCTTGCTGGTGCCGCGCCATCCACAACGGTTTGACGAAGTGGCGGGCTTGCTCGAAACGCGCGGCCTTTCGGTGTTGCGCCGCAGCCAGTGGGCGCAAGATGACGTGCCCGCTTCGGTTCAGGTGTTATTGGGCGACAGCATGGGCGAGATGGCCGCGTGGTTCGCCAGCGCCGATGTCGCCATCATGGGCGGCTCGATCCTGCCCTTTGGTAGTCAGAACCTGATCGAATCGTGCGCCGTCGGCACGCCGGTGGTGGTTGGCCCTTCGGTCTTCAACTTCGCCGAGGCCGCGCGCGAAGCGCTGGCGGCAGGCGCTGCACGGCAAGGTGAGGATGTGGACGCTGTGATGCAAATTGCGCTCGATCTGCTGGCCGATCCAGTCGCGCGCTTGACCATGGCGCAAGCCGGGCTGGCTTTTTCTGCGGCGCATCGCGGCGCAACGCAGCGTTTACTGGAAAAACTGAACGCCGTGTAAACCACCGCTTCAGGTTCGATGAATCAGATCAATCCGATCGTCGCCCCTAAAACAAAAAGCCACTCTTTCGCCGGGCGGCTTTTTTTCGGGGGAGTTGTGTTCAACAATTAAAAAGAGGAGGTGGAGAC
>CAXYUI010000042.1:0-9977 GCA_964291975.1 uncultured Formivibrio sp.
ACGTTTCACCATGCAGCGCGAAGCGGATCAACTCACCCTGCAGCAACGGTACTGACTCCCAATCATTGGATCCTCAAAACTCTTTTTGTAATTCGGGTAAAGATCTGGATCAATGAACAAGGACGAGCTACGCGAGTTGAGGTGCTCAGCAGCCAGTTGCCGCCACAGGATGAAGATGAGGTTGTTCGGCAAATTGTCGCGGCGCTCTTTGTTCCCGCCTATAAGGATGGCCAGCCGGTGGCCAGTATTTTGCAAGGTGGATTGAGCCCGAATTAAGTCAGGATCGTGCCAAATCCAACCTGAATGTGTGATTGCGCGAAATGAATCAGGTCATGACCACCGAAAGCGCCTACACTCCAGCCACGTTGCTGCTTGCCACACGGCCAGCAGAACTGCAGGGCGACACCTGCAACGATTGCAGTCGAGGCGAACGCCTACGACTGAAGGAGAGAAAAATGGCCAAAGGTCAATTGCGCGGTAACAAAGAAGTAAAAAAACCCAAGAAAGAAAAAGTACCCGTTGCGCCAGCAGGTTCTTTTATGCCGCAATCCAAAGTCCCACCCAAGTAAGCATCCCACCGGCCTTGGCCGGTTTTTTTACGCCCAGCCGCCCGATTCATAGCGACGTAACTTGCACTTTTTTTTGCGGCCTAAACTGCCGGTACGTTGCCGCACGGCAGCGCCCCATTTCCAGCAGGAGACCATCATGCTCAAGACATCCAGCCGCAAAAACCAGAAAAAAACCAGCAAGTCACCGGTCACCGCGCCGTCGGGCGCCGTGGCGCATCATGCAAGGTTCACGCCTTCCGGTCGCGGCAAATAAGGTTTCTTCCAAAAACCGGCCAAGGCCGGTTTTTTCATGCCGACTCTGTTAAGGTGCAGTCCATTCCAGATACGCGCTCTCATCATGACACCGAAAAAATCTTTCCCGCCCGTTAAAGCCAGCCTGCATCCGCGCAATCCGCATCGCAGCCGCTATGACTTCCCGCAACTGATCGCGGCCTGTCCGGAACTCGCGCCGTTTGTGGCCAAGAATGCCTGGGGCGATGATTCGGTGGATTTTGCCGATCCGGCGGCGGTGAAGATGCTCAACCGGGCTTTACTCGCGCATTTTTACGGCATCACCGACTGGGATATTCCCGAGGGTTATCTCTGCCCGCCGATTCCGGGGCGCGCAGATTATCTGCACTATGTGGCCGACCTCCTGAGTCGTTCCAATGGCGGGCGGATTCCACAGGGCGATGCGGTGTGCGTGCTCGATATCGGCGTGGGCGCCAATGCGATTTACCCGATGATCGGCCGCGTGGCCTATGGCTGGCGCTTTGTCGGCACCGATATCGACTCAGCTGCGTTGAAAAATGCCGAGCATATTTTCGATAGCAATGAAGTACTGGCGCGCGGATTTGCCAGTCAATTGCAGACCCAGCGCGAACATATTTTCGAAGGCGTGATCCAGCCGGGCGAGTTCTTTGATCTGACCGTCTGCAATCCGCCGTTTCATAGCTCGGCGGCCGATGCGGCTGGCGGCACGCGGCGCAAATTGCGCAATCTGGGTCACGATCAGCCGGGCAAGTTGGCGCTTAATTTTGGTGGCCAGGGGAGCGAGCTGTGGTGCGAGGGTGGCGAGATCGCCTTTGTAAAACAGATGATTCGTGAAAGCCGCGTATTCGGGCCGCAATGCCTGTGGTTCACCACGCTGGTGTCCAAGCAGGACAATCTGCCCTTGATTCAGGATGCACTCAAACGCGCTGGCGCGCGGGCGGTGGAAGTGCTCGATATGGCGCAAGGGCAAAAGATCAGTCGCGTGGTCGCTTGGAGTTTCTACCCCCAAACCGAGCATCGCGACTGGGCCAAAGCGCGCTGGCAGAAGGCTTAGTCTTCGTTGGCGTCGAGAAAGACATCGTTGTCGCCGCGATCAAACTCAGCGCCCACGGGCGCGTCGAGAATGGCCAAGATGGCCGGGTCGCAATTGGCGACCAGATTCAGATCGACCAGGCTGAAATTCTTGCTGTTGTCGATGTAGGCATCGCTCTCGTCGCCAGCCAGAAAGCGCCAGCCGCTGTCGTCGCTGTCTTCGGGTTCTTCACGCCAAGCGTAACCGACCAGCTTGCCGTCGATGACGATGACATCGCTGACCACGCAAAGGCCACGCCCTTCGGCCAGCGGTTTGAGTTCATTTTTGGATAAGCGGTAGACCTTGCTCATAACGCATGCTCGCAGGGGTGAAATGAGGCGAGCATGCCTGTGTGCAGGCATTGCCGCAACCCAAAACCGCGGATCATTAGCCTTTGGTGATATTACGCATCAAAATGGTGCACGCTTGGGCGTATACTCGATTGTTTACAATCGCACCTGGAATTTCCCGATGCAACATCCTGTTTTTTCACGCCGTAATGTCGTTTTCGCTTTGGCGACCTTCTGCTGCCTGCTGTGGGGCAGCGCTTATCCAGCGATCAAGAACGGCTATGCCGCTTTTGCGATTGCAGCGAACGACATCCCAGGAAAAATGGTGTTTGCAGGTTGGCGCTTTCTGTTTGCCGGCCTGATTCTCTTGGTGCTGGCGCAACTGACTGGCCGCGCAGTCTGGCAGTTTTCCAAACGTAATTGGGGCGAACTAGCGCTGCTGGGCTTTACCCAAACCGCCGTGCAGTATGTGTTTTTCTATGTGGGGCTGGCTTATACCACGGGCGTAAAAGGCTCGATTATGAACGGCACCGCCGTGTTCTTCGGTGTGCTACTGGGGCATTTTCTCTATCACAACGATCGGCTTTCGGCTTCCAAGATTGTCGGCTGTCTGGTCGGTTTCGCCGGTGTGATCGTGGTGAACTTCAGCCGCGACCTGCTTAATTTCGATTTCACCCTGATGGGTGAAGGCTTTGTGGTGATTGCCGCACTGATCCTGTCGATCGGCATGGTCTATGGCAAGAAAATTTCGCAGGCTATGGATTCGACCGTGATGACGGCCTGGCAGCTGACGCTGGGCGGCTTGATGCTGCTGGCGGTGGGTTATGTTTTTGGTGGCCATTTGGGCGAAATCACCACGACGGGCTTTTTCCTGCTGCTGTATCTGTGTGTGCTCTCATCGGCAGCTTTTGCGCTGTGGAGTCTGCTGCTCAAATACAACCGGGTCGGTCTGATCAGTGTTTTCAACTTCCTGGTGCCGATTTTCGGCGCCGCGCTCTCGGCAGTTTTTCTGGGCGAAACGATTTTCGAATGGAAAAACGTGATCGCACTGATTCTGGTCTGCGGCGGCATCTGGCTGGTCGCTTTCGAGCGCACGACAAAATGATTCATGCCTGAACTGGCGCAGTGCAGCGGAAAACCTTAATCTGTTGTTTATTCCCTTACGACAGATTTTGATATGGATGGTCTCCTGCTTTCGCTGCTGCGCCTGTTTTGGCTATTGCTGACCCCAATTTTCCTGGTTTTTGGGCTGGCGCTAGCCGGTTTGCTTTACCAGCAGGTCGCCCGCCGCATCATCGTCTGGCGTGGTTTTGGTTCGGCGCGCGCCGGCGTGCGTCAACGCCCTTACCTGCTCTATTGGCTGTGCGTGCTAGCGCTATCCAGCTCCTTCTACATGCAGCTGGTGATGAGCTTCAGCGGCGAAAAATTTCACTTCTCGGCCTTTGACGGAATCATGCTGGTCGCCACGCTGCTCATCGCAGCCGCTTCGCTGACCCGACTTGAACTACGCAGCAACCGGCTGATTGAGTACTGGCCGTTTGGCAAAATCCGTCGGGAAATTCCATTGGATGGCGCCGAAATCGTCAATGACAATCCGCCTTGGTATGCCTTGCTATTTCTGGCGCTGGAATCCACATTCCCACTACTCAAAGCACTCATCAGCAAACAGGATTTCCACGCCCCCAGCCTGGATCCTTTTCTGCGCATTGAACTGCCATCGGGAGAGATCGTGAAACTGCGTGCCAGCGCCCTGCCTGACGAGCGCGAAACCTTTATGATCGCCGTCGATGTGCGCATTGCCCGCCTCTTCCGGCAGGAAGAGGCTCACCGGGGTGGGGAATAAAATGGCAGTGCGCCGCGTTCTGAAAATGGGTGAAGCACTGCTGGCTCAACCAGCGCTGCCCGTCACAGCCTTCAATACGCCCGAGCTCGACGCGCTGATTGCCGATCTCTTTGACACCATGCACGCGCACAACGGCGTTGGCATCGCCGCGCCACAAATCGGCGTCAGCCTGCAGGTGGTGATTTTTGGTTTTGATTCGAGCTCACGCTACCCGGATGCGCCGGGGGTTCCGGCCACGATTCTGATCAATCCGGTGCTGACGCCGCTGGGCGAAGAAATGATCGACGGCTGGGAAGGCTGTCTATCCGTACCCGGGTTGCGCGGCGTAGTGCCACGCTTTTCGCGGCTACGTTACGAGGGTTTTGATCCTACTGGGCAAAGAATCGTGCGTGAGGTGGAGGGCTTTCATGCGCGAGTCGTGCAGCATGAATGCGATCACCTGATTGGCACGCTGTATCCGCAACGCATCCGCGACCTGCGTCAGTTTGGCTATTCCGAGGTGCTTTTCCCGGAACTCGCCGCTGACTAAACGATGCTGAATTGGACGCGATCGAAATCCACCCCGCGTTCAATCAACTGTTCCAGCCGGATTTTGAGTAGATTCTCGCCGTCCCACATTTCCAGCATCCGCGCCTGCCGATGCCAGCCTTGCGGCAGGAGCAGCGAGACATTACTGCGCAAAGACGGCACTGGCGGCAAAATCATCGCCGGGGAGAATTCATTCTGGCCAAAACGCCCGCCGTCGCGCGCGCGCACTTCTGCAGGGTAAGGCTGCCCCGGTAAAAGCTGCACCAGCACCATCACACCAGAATCAATTTCATTGAGCGCGCGAACAACGCCGAGCATTTTTTGCCCATTACTGTGGATCAGCAACAGGGTTTTCAATTCAATCCGGCTCGCCACATGCGCCGGATGCAACAACCACAGCCCTTGCGCGGATTCCTGCATCACAGGCCATTCTTCGCGCTTGACGGGCGGCTTAACACTCCCGGCTTGCCGGCTCACCGTGCGGCCGAACAATTGCAGATCAAGCACATCGCGCCCAACCATTTGCGGCGCATTTTCCTGATAACTACGGAACTTGCCGCTCCCCACATCCTGATGCTGATCGGCAAAAGCCGGCACGATGGTTTTCAGCGGCGGGTTAGCGACCAGCGCGGGAAGATCGCCGGTCGGCGCTTCACACCACAGGCGATACGCCTGCGCCAGCAAGGCCTCAGCAGACTTGGCGGCCATCTCGGCGCCCAGCCCCAAGTTTTGCGGCGATTCGCCTTCACGCAACAGCTTGATGCGCTTGGACAGTGATTGACCCAAAGTCCGGGTTTCCAGATTCAAAAATTCTGGGCCGACCAAGGACTGGGCGCCTCGCACCGCCATGCCCGGACGATTCGGCACAATAGTCAAAGGCAGGCGACTCGGAATGCCCTCCGCCTCAGGCGCGAAAGCGACGCGCTGCGCAAAGAATTCAAGGCGTGCATCAAGCCAGAGTATTTGCTTGGCATTCAAACGATTGGTTCGCGCTGCGGCCAACAACAAAGTATGCGCAAACATGGCCTGCGGCGAAGTCGAAGCGCCGGGATCAATCAGGCTGTCCTTGGCTTTGTGCTGAGCCACATCGGCCTGCTGCGCCAGCGCATGATAGGCATAGAGTTTTTCCCAAACCGCGCCAGAAACCGGGCGGTAGACCAGCAGCTCGCCACGCGCACGCATCCGGCCGTAATACAGCGTCCGTTCGGCCAGCAAAACCATGTATTCGACCACGACGGCATCGCCTTTGAGGGCGGCATGCCAGCTGCGGGCGTAGGCGTTTTCAACCGCTTCCCACAAAGCTTGCGCTTTCTGCCAGGCGATGAGGGACTTGCCGGCCAGCGGCAGATTGGCATCTTCGTAATCGGTACGCAGTCCGTCTTGCACCTGATGAATTGATTCGCGCAATTGCTCAATAATGCGCAGCGATTCCAGCGCATCAATACGGCTGTTATTCAATTCGGAAATGGCGGAAAGCAATTCATCCTGTGCTTGCAGCGTGTTAATCAGCGGCAAAAGCTTGAGCCAGTCACGCGCAGCCCGCGCATTATCAAAGGGCGGGATGGCGGAACCATGCAAGGGAGGAAGCGCATTCATACTCATGGAAACTCCGACAACATTCATGGCTGACAACGGCGCGCCAGCGAAGCGCGGGAAATTATACGACGCTCAACCTTAGCGTGTAAGTTTCATTCGCTGCCATTTTGTCAGCAACGGCAAACCCTGACCATGCCGTCTGTAACCTGAACGGTATTGCATGAATGCGCTAAGGCTTGTGGATATTCAACGGTTCAATGCTCGGCAAAGACCATGCCGGGTAGTACTTTTTAACCAAGCGATAATAATCTCCGTTGCGAACAATCGTCGCAATCTCCTTTTTCAACAAAGTCCGATCTGCATGACTGAGCGACACGCGAGAAAGATAGGAACCGATAATCAAAGGCGGCACATCAACAATCAGGTGATGCGCGATTTCATCGGCCATGCCAAAGCGATGGATCGAATCGGCAAAACCAGCCAGCGGAATCAGTACGGCATCGGCGCGCCCGGCTTTAAGCTTTTGCGCGATCTGATCCGTAGAGGTCACTTCTTCCAGATGCGAGCGCACGCGCGCATCGGCCAACCACTGCGCATAGGCTGCGCCAAAATGCTGTCCCCGCACCACATTGATGAGGACATCAGCCTCGCGCAACTGACTTAAGGTATTCCAGCGCGGCTTTCGCGCTTTTAGGTAAACCAGGCTGAGCCGATTTTGGCTGGTGGCGATGAACTCACCGAATTCATTGCGCTCCGGGGTTTGGATGGTCACGGGGATCAGGTCGACCTCCCCGTTTTTGAGCATCAAAAACGCGCGATTGATCGGCATGTGCACAAATTCAAACCGACACCCGGTTTGTGCGCTCACGCGCTGCAACATCTCCGGGTAAACGCCGCCAACCGCACGCTCTTCATAAATCATGAATGAGCTGCCGACCGGCAAGGCTGCCACCCGGATCGGCCGCGAACACGTCGCAGCCAGACCCGGCGCAGTCAGCACCGCCAGCCAAACCAGCATCACCCAACGCAATACCATAATCTTCCCAACCCCCAAAGCTATAACAGGATGCGCTCCACGCCACCGCTGCGCGCCTTCTCCACATAGTCCGCCAGCCAGTCCTCGCCCAGAATCGATTTGGCCATTTCCACGACGATGTAATCGGCGCTGGTATTGGCGTCCTCATTGTAGCGACTCAGGCCCTGCAGACAGGAGGGGCACGAAGTCAGAATCCTGACTGGCGCATCGCCATCCTCACGCAGCTTGGCGGCGCCTTGCTCGATTTCTTCCTGTTTGCGGAAACGCACTTGCGTGGCGATGTCCGGGCGCGCGACGGCAAACGTGCCCGATTCGCCACAGCAGCGGTCGTTCAGGTCGACGCGCGTGCCCATCAGCTGGTTGGCGACCTCGATGCCCTTGTACTGCTTCATCGGCGTATGGCAGGGCTCGTGGTACATGTAGCGCGTGCCATTGATGCCATCGAGCTTGATGCCCTTTTCGAGCAAGTATTCGTGGATGTCGAGCAGCCGACAGTCGGGGAAGATTTCCTCGAAGCGGTATTTGGTCAGCTGATCCATACAGGTGCCGCACGACACGACCACGGTCTTGATGTCGAGGTAGTTCAGCGTGTTGGCCACGCGGTGGAAGAGCACGCGGTTCTCGGTCGTGATCTTCTCACCCTTGTCGTCGTAACCCGCCGAGCTTTGCGGATAGCCGCAGCACAGATAGCCCGGCGGCAGCACGGTGGTCGCGCCGGCATGCCAGAGCATGGCTTGCGTGGCGAGTCCGACCTGACTGAACAGCCGCTCCGATCCGCAGCCCGGGAAGTAGAACACCGCTTCCTGGTCTTCCATCGCGCGTGCCGGATCGCGAATCACTGGGACGGTGTGATCGTCCTCGATATCCAGCAAGGCACGCGAAGTCTTGCTCGGCACCTTGGCCGGCATCGGCTTGTTGATGAAATGGATGACCTGCGTCTTGACGTTGGGGCTGCCCAGCGTCGCGGGCGGTCGACGCGTGACCCAGCCCGCCAGCCCGAGTTTTTTGCCGATGGCATAACCGATGCGCTGGGCCTTATAGCCCCAGCCTATCATCGCCGTGCGCATCAGTTTGATCGTCAGCGGGTCTTTGAGCGTGAGGAAAGCCATGCCGAGGGCTGAGCCCGGATTGAACTTCTTCTTGCCTTCCTTGCGCAGGAAATTGCGCATCGCAATCGTCACATCGCCAAAGTCGATCTTCACCGGGCAGGGGTTCACGCAGCGATGGCAGACCGTGCAGTGATCGGCCACGTCATTCAGTTCTTCAAAGTGCTTGAGCGATATCCCGCGCCGCGTCTGCTCTTCGTAGAGGAAGGCCTCGGTCAACAAGCCGACGCCCAGAATCTTGTTGCGCGGGCTGTACAGCAAATTCGCGCGCGGCACATGCGTCGTGCAGACCGGCTTGCACTTGCCGCAGCGCAGGCAGTCTTTGACCATGCCGGAAATCTGGCCGAGGTCGGACGCTTCCAGAATCAGCGATTCAGCGCCGAGCAGGTTGAACGACGGCGTGTAAGCGTTGCTGAGATCCGAGCCCGGCAAAAGCTTGCCCTTGTTGAAATGGCCGTTCGGATCGACCTTTTGCTTGTAGGCTTCGAACGGCGCCAGTTCTTCGCGCGTCAAAAATTCGTACTTGGTGATGCCGATGCCGTGCTCGCCCGAAATCACGCCATCGAGCGCGCGAGCGACCTCCATGATGCGCGCCACGGCCTTGTGCGCGGTCTGCAGCATCTCGTAATCGTCGGAGTTCACCGGAATATTGGTGTGCACATTGCCGTCGCCGGCGTGCATGTGCAGCGCGACGAAAACGCGGCCCTTGAGCACTTTCTGGTGGATTTGCGTGATCGCGGCGCGGATCGGCGCATCGCTGGAACCCGAGAACAGCTGTTCCAGATCGCCCTTGAGCTCGTTCTTCCACGACACGCGCAGCACGAAATCGCGCAGGGCGGCAAAGACGGTGGCTTCAAACTCGTCGCGTTCCAGCTTGAACTGCGGCCATTGGGCAATGAAGTCGCCAAACGGCGAATCCAGATGCGCGAGCAACCAGCTCCAGCGCACGCGTACCTGGGCTATCAGTTCGAGCGCAGACTCGCGGCGGTCGCCGATCAGCTCTTCATGGCTGACCGATTTGTCGCCCAGATCGAGCGGCAGGCGGCCTTGCGAGAAGAACACGGCCAGCTCGTCAAGCAGGCGGATTTTGTTGGCGACCGAAAGCTCGATATTGATGCGCTCGATCGCGTCGGAATACTCCCCGAGGCGCGGCAGCGGGATCACCACGTCTTCGTTCACCTTGAAGGCGTTGGTGTGTTTGGCGATTGCGGCGGTCTTGGAGCGGTCAAGCCAGAAACGTTTGCGCGCTTCCGCCGTCACCGCAATAAAGCCTTCGCCGCCGCGCGCGTTGGCAATGCGCACGACTTGCGAAGCCGCTTCGCCAACGGCCGCTTCATTGTCCGAGGCGATATCGGCGACCAGCACCATCTTCGGCCGGCCGCGCCCCTTGGCCTTGGTGGCGTAACCGACGGCGCGCACATAGCGCCAGTCGAGGTGCTCCAGACCCGCGAGCACGGCATCGGCGTTACCGTCGAGGTAGTTCTTGATTTCGACAATCGCCGGCGTGGCCTGCGCGACCGTACCGAAAAATTCCAGACAGACCGTGCGTACATGCGTGGGCATGCGGTGCAAGAGAAAGCGCGCCGAGGTAATCAGGCCGTCGCAGCCTTCTTTCTGGATGCCGGGCAGACCGGCGAGGAATTTGTCGGTCACATCCTTGCCCAGACCGTGTTTGCGGAACTGCACGCCCGGGATCGCCAGCGTTTCCTCGCCCAGCAAGGTCTTGCCGTCGGGCTTGAAGCGGC
>CAXYUI010000043.1:0-9918 GCA_964291975.1 uncultured Formivibrio sp.
CTGATTTCGACGCCCAATGAAGCGGCTGCCGCCATGATTTTGCTGCGTAATGCCAATTTATTGGGCGTTGCCGATACCCAAAGCGTGTTTGGTCAGCCTTGGGCGATTGCGCCTGCGGGTGATGCGCAAGGCAATTTTGCCAGCAACGCCACCTACTTGACGCTGGTGAGTCCGCAAACCAATGGCGCTGATCTGCGCCTGGTGTGCCAGCTCGATCGTGTGATGGACGATGGCGATCCCGCCAGTGGCATGGTGCGCAGTAGCGCCAACTCGGGGTCTGGCATCGGCCAGTACAACGCAGAGGTCGATTGCTGGGGCTTGGAAGGGATGGTCTCAATCGGCATGCGTATCCTGCCTTGATGGGCAGAAAAGCAGAGCCTGCCAGGCAGGCTCTGCTGATTCATCACCACTGAAAGCGCGGCGCGGTTTTGCCGCTGAATAGCAGATTTTCCGAATCGCTCATCTCGGCCGCACCCAGCGGCGCGAAAAATTCCACATCCTCAAAAATACCGTTGTGCAAACCATTGATGCGCGGCGCGCGCGCGTTCTTGAATCTGACTTTGCTAAATACGATGTTCTGATGGCGCATGCCGGCCTTGGCGCTGCCCTGGATGCGGATCGCGGCTTGCGATGTCACATCGGCCACGCTGAGATTTTCGATGGTGAAATCGCGGAACTGTCCGGACTGGCTTGCGGGCGGGTAATCGATCACGGCATTGTTATCGACATAATCGAGCGTCAGGATCACGGCGTTGCGGGTCAGCGCTTGCGCGGCGTTGTCGCGGAAAATCACCCGGCGTGCGCCGCCGCCCATAAAGGTGGTGCTCTTGGCGCGCAGGGCGACATCCGCGCCGAAGATCACATTGTTTTCGGCCAGAATGTCTTCAATCCAGGCGCCGGTATGGCTGCCAAGGACAATGGCCCCGTGGCCACGGCGGAAATAATTGTTGAAAATCCATGCGCTGCGCGCCGGCGCTTGAGTGGCCGCGAGTGCGCCGGTGCCGGCGGCAAAATTGATGCAGTCATCGCCGGTATCCAGAAAGTTGTCAAAAGCGAATAGGTTGCGGCTATTGCCAAATTCGATGCCGTCGGCGTTGTTGACGTCCCAGGTCTGAATATCGAGCCCGTGCACGCTGATGTTTTCTGACTCCAGGAACATCAAGCCGTGAAAAGCCGGATTGCGCAGGGTCAGCCCGCTGACATGCACATTGCGCGCTTCGCGCAGGGTAATCAGGCTGCTGCGTTTCTGGCTGTAGGCTACAGGCAAAGGGTCGCCCGCATCGAGCGCCTCTTTGACCTGATTGCGCGCCAGGATGCCTTCTTCGAGCACGCTATCGCGGTTGCCGGCGATATATTGCGGCAGCTCGCGGCCACTTTCATCGCGTTGTTGCGCCGGGTTTTCATGTTGCCAGCCATTGCCGTCGACGATGCCCGTGCCGGTGATGCGGATGTTTTCCAGATGGTGAGGCGCGATCGCATTGATTAGCGAAGCGGGTCGCTCAAACGTGGAATAAGGGTAGAGCCTGTAAGCGGGCGGATAGTCAGCGGCGTTTTCCGAGCCTAACAGCGTGCCACGGATTTCCAGCGTCATATTGCTCTTAAGAAACAGCGCGCCGGATTTGAAAATCCCCTCAGGAATCAGCACTTTCGCGCCGGCGGGCGCGGCGTTGATGGCTTTCTGGATGGCGTGCGTATTCAGTGTTTTGCCGTCACCTTTGGCGCCAAAGCGGGTGATATTGATGAGCTTGGGTTTGGGCGCGGTTTTGTGGAACAAAGGATCGCTGTCAGCTGACTCTTCGCCTTGCGCATTGAGCGCGCGCACTGTGATCTTGTAAATGCTGGCGGGCTTGAGTCGGCTCAGTGAGTAGTGATGAATCGCCGGGCGCACATGAAAGCCTTCCGTGTCGGCGGCCGCAAAATGCTCAAAATACGTTTTGACTGTTGATGTCTGTTTTGACACTTCCCCGACGGCTTTGCCGTTCAGATAAATGCGGTGATCGACCGTAACGCCATCCACCGGACTGTCCCAAACGACCGTGATCGATGATTCGTCAAAAGCCTGTGGCGGCACGCGCAGATTCTGCGGCGACAGCGGTGCGGCATGCGCCGCGTGGAGTAACAATCCGGACAGCGTTGCGGTCAGCATTCTTTGCATGGCGTATTCCTGGTTGGCTGGTTCGCGCCAGACTAAGCCAATGCCAGGATTCGGACTTGCAAAATTGCGGCGCGCCCACGGCAAGCGGGTCGCAAGGGCGTATAATGGCGCCCTTTTGCTGCATTCACTCAAGCCGGAACATGTCGATTCTTCAATTACTTGGCAGCCATGTCGCTGCCGCGATGCAAGCCGCTGGCGTCGAAAATCCCCAGCCCGCCATTCAGCTTTCTTCCAAGCCGCAATTTGGTGATTACCAAGCCAACGGCATCATGGGCGCCGCCAAGACGCTGCGCATGCCGCCGCGCCAGCTCGCCGAAAAGGTCGTGCCGCTCTTGGAACAGAGCCTTGCCGGCATCGTCGCCAAGCTCGAAATCGCCGGCCCCGGTTTTATCAATATCACCCTCGATTCTGCATGGCTGGCTGCGCAACTGATTGCTCAGCAAGCCGATGCGCGTCTGGGTACGGGTGTCGCCAAGGCCGAAACGGTGGTGGTCGATTATTCCTCGCCGAACCTTGCCAAAGAAATGCACGTCGGCCATCTGCGCTCGTCCATCATTGGCGATGCGCTGGCGAGCCTGTTTGAATCGGTCGGTCACAAGGTCGTTCGCCAGAACCATGTTGGCGACTGGGGCACGCAGTTTGGCATGCTGATCGCTTACCTCGTTGAGTGCGAAGCCACGCAGAACGAGCTGGCGCTCAATGACCTTGAAGGCTTCTACCGCGCCGCCAAACAGCGGTTTGATGCCGATGCCGCCTTTGCCACCACCGCCCGTGAATATGTGGTCAAGCTGCAATCGGGCGACGCGGATGTGCTGGTTCAGTGGCAGAAATTCCTCGATGTGTCGCTGCATCACTGTGAAGCCGTTTACGAGATGCTGGGCGTCAAGCTCACGCGCGCCGATGTGCGTGGTGAGTCGGCTTACAACGACGATTTGGCTCGTGTGGTGGCTGATCTCAAGGCCCGTGGCATGCTGGTCGAGAGCGAAGGCGCACAGGTCGTCTTCCTGGAAGAATTCAAGAACCCGCAGGGCGAAGCGCAGGCGGTGATCATTCAGAAGCAGGATGGCGGCTTTTTGTATGCCACGACCGACCTCGCGGCGCTGCGCTACCGCAACAGCGAACTGAACGCCGACCGCGTGCTGTATGTGGTCGGTGCGCGTCAGGGCTTGCACTTCCAGCAGATGTTCACGCTCGCGAAAAAGGCTGGTTTTGTGAAGGACGACATGCGTCTGCAGCATGTGGCTTTCGGCACGATGATGGGCGACGACGGCAAGCCGTTCAAGACGCGCTCTGGCGGCACGGTCAAGCTGGTTGAACTCCTGGAAGAAGCCGAACGCCGCGCTTTCGATCTGGTTTCCGAAAAGAATCCGAATCTGGCCGAAGAGCGCCGCCGCCGCATCGCGCGCGCCGTGGGCGTTGGAGCGGTGAAGTACGCCGATCTCTCGAAGAACCGCATCAGCGATTATGTGTTCGACTGGAACCAGATGCTGAGCTTCGAAGGCAATACCGCGCCGTATCTGCAATACGCCTACACGCGCGTGGCCAGCATCTTCCGTCAGGTGGGTGACTTTAACGCTGCTGCGCCGGTGGCGCTGAACGAGCTGGCTGAGCGCGATCTGGCGCTGGCGCTCTTGCAATACGCAGATACGATCGAGCAAGCACTGGAAGATGCCACGCCGCATTCGCTGTGCGCTTATCTCTACCAGATCGCCAGCCGCTTCTCGCGCTTTTACGACGCCTGTCCGGTGCTGAAGGCCGAAGCCGAAGTGCGCGCCAGCCGTCTGGTCCTCTGCGCCGCCGCCGCCCGCGTGCTGCGCACGGGGCTGGAATTGCTGGGCATCGAAGTGCTTGAGGAAATGTGAGGTGTGAGGGGTTAGGGGTTAGGTGTAAAACCACACCTCACACCTTCCTCCTTACTCCTAACCGCATTTCAACCACTCCTTACCCCTCACCGCGCTTGCGCGTACAATCCGCCGCTTTTTTTCCGATCGGTATCTGTCATGACTCTCGCCTGCGGCCTTGATTTCGGGACTTCCAACTCCACGGCGGGGTATCTGGTTGGCGGGCAAGCCAAGCTTTTGCCGCTCGAAGACGGCAAGCTCACCCTGCCTTCCGTGGTCTTTTTCAATGCCGACGAAAACCACACCCGTTATGGCCGCTTGGCGCTGGCTGAATATCTGGAAGGCTATGAAGGGCGCTTGATGCGCTCGCTCAAAAGCCTGCTCGGCTCCAACCTGATGGACGGGCGAACCGAGGTCAACGGCGTTTCCCTGCAGTTTCGCGATCTCTTGGCGCAGTTTATTGGCGAGCTCAAATTGCGTGCCGAGACGGCGGCAGGCCAGACTTTCGAGCGTGCCGTGCTGGGACGCCCGGTTTACTTTGTCGATGACGATCCGGTGGCCGACCAGCTGGCGCAAGATACGCTTGCCGACATCGCGCGCGCAGTGGGTTTTAAGGAAGTCGCTTTTCAGTTCGAACCGATTGCCGCCGCTTTTGAATATGAAGCGCAGATTGATCGGGAAGAGTTGGTGCTGATTGTCGATATCGGCGGCGGGACTTCCGACTTTTCTCTGGTTCGGCTCTCGCCAGATCGAGCAGGGCAGCTTGATCGTGCCGGCGATATTCTGGCCAATGGTGGCGTGCACATTGGCGGCACCGACTTTGACCGCGCGCTGGCGCTGGCTTCGGCCATGCCGCAACTGGGTTATCGCAGCCATCTGCAAAGCGGCATCGAAATGCCGTCGAGTTATTACTTCAATCTGGCCACCTGGCACACCATCAATTTCACTTACACGCGCAAAGTCTGGGCCGAGCTGCAAGACGTGTATCGCCAAGCGCAGGATAAAACCAAGGTCGACCGCCTTTTGCGCTTGGTCGAGCGCCGCGCCGGGCACTGGCTGGCCTTGCAAGTTGAAGCCACCAAGATCGCGCTCTCGGGCGCCGATGTGGCTGATCTGGATATGGATGAGCTGGAAGCGGGATTGAGCCATCCGGTTTATCGCAGCGAGTTTGATGCGGCGGCCGAGCCGCTGGTGGCGCGCGTCGAGGCCACGTTGAGCGAATTGCTGATTCAGGCCGGGCTGGCGGCCACGCAGGTCGATACCGTGTTCTTTACCGGCGGCGCGAGCGGCGTTCCCTTATTGCGCGCACGCTTGGCGGCGCTGCTGCCCAATGCGCGGCAGGTCGAAGGCGACCGTTTTGGCAGTATTGGCTTAGGGCTGGCGCGCGATGCCGCCCGGCGTTTTGCCTGATTCCCTCTTTGCAGGTGGGGTCTTAAATCCGAGTGGGTTTGTCAACTTTTTACTTGACCAAATCACTAGGCTATTTTACGATTCGATCAAGTTAAATTCCTGCAGAGGCCGCCATGCGCCTGACTACCAAAGGTCGATTTGCCGTGACTGCGATGCTCGATCTGGCCATGCGTGAACACATGGGGCCGGTGACTTTGGCTGGCATCAGCGAGCGCCAGGACATTTCGCTTTCTTATCTTGAACAGCTCTTTGGCAAATTGCGCCGCAACGGCCTCGTTGAAAGCGTGCGCGGCCCCGGCGGCGGTTATTGCCTCGCCAAAGCGCTCGATGCTGTCACGGTTGCCGACATCATCGTCGCCGTCGACGAGCCGCTCGACACCACCCAATGCTCCGGCCGCCACAATTGCCACGAAGAACATCTGTGCATGACCCACGATCTGTGGGAAGGCCTGAATGACACCATCGTCAGTTATCTGGCTTCGGTGACGCTGGGCCAGCTCATCAATAACCAGAAAGAAAAACTGCGCCGCAGCACGTCGCAGGGTGTGGCCGCACCGCTGCTCGATCATCGTAAAACGGCCAATTTGTCGCACTGATAGCCAGGAAAACGCCATGAACAAGATGCCGATTTATCTCGATTATTCAGCAACCACGCCGGTCGATCCGCGCGTCGCGGCCAAAATGATTCCGTGGCTGACCGAACACTTTGGCAATCCGGCTTCGCGCTCGCACGCTTACGGCTGGGAAGCTGGAGCCGCTGTCGAAGAAGCGCGCGAAGAAGTCGCCAAGCTGGTCAATTGTGATCCGAAAGAAATTGTCTGGACTTCCGGCGCCACCGAATCGAACAACCTCGCGCTCAAGGGCGCAGCCCAGTTTTACAAGACGAAGGGCAAGCACATCATTACGGTCAAGACCGAGCACAAGGCGATTCTGGATACTGTGCGCGAGCTGGAACGTCAGGGCTTTGAAGCCACTTATCTGGGCGTGCAAGAAAATGGCCTGCTCGATCTGGAAGAACTGAAAGCGGCGATCCGCCCGGACACCATTTTGGTTTCCGTGATGGCGGTGAATAACGAAATCGGCGGCATTCAGGATATCGCTGGGATTGGAGAAATCTGCCGCGAAAGAAGCATCATCTTCCACGTCGACGCGGCGCAAGCCACCGGCAAGATGGAAATCGACCTCGACAAGCTCAAGGTTGACCTGATGAGTTTTTCGGCACACAAAACTTACGGCCCCAAAGGCATTGGCGCGCTGTATGTGCAGCGCAAACCGCGCGTGCGCCTTGAGGCGCAAATGCACGGCGGCGGTCACGAGCGCGGTTTCCGCTCGGGCACGCTGGCTACCCACCAGATCATCGGCATGGGCGAAGCGTTCCGCATCTCCCGTGAAGAAATGGCTAGCGAGAGCGAGCGCATCCGCATGTTGCGCGACCGTCTGTGGGCCGGCGTATCCGATATCGAAGAAGTGCATCTGAACGGCGACATGCACCAGCGGGTGGCGCACAACCTGAACGTGAGCTTCAACTACGTCGAAGGCGAATCGCTGATTATGGCGCTGAAAGAACTGGCGGTTTCGAGCGGTTCGGCCTGTACTTCGGCCAGCCTTGAGCCTTCCTACGTGCTGCGCGCGCTCGGCCGTTCCGATGAGCTGGCGCACTCGTCGATCCGCTTCACGATTGGCCGTTTTACTACGGTGGAAGACATTGATTTCACGATCAAGCTGCTGCACGAAAAGATCGGCAAACTGCGTGAACTCTCGCCTTTGTGGGATATGTACAAAGAAGGCGTGGATATCGGCAGCGTGCAGTGGGCGGCACACTGATTGGCGAGTGAGGTGGCAGGGGTGAGGGGTAAAACCCAAATCTGACACACTCGAACGGAATGTGAATTTAAAGAGATGCGGGAGTCTCGGGGTTACACCTCCCCCCTGACTCCTCACCCCTCACAGGAGTTTCAACATGGCTTACAGCGAAAAAGTTCTCGATCACTACGAACATCCGCGCAACGTCGGTTCGTTCGAAAAGGGTGATGACACCGTCGGCACCGGCATGGTCGGCGCGCCGGCTTGCGGCGACGTAATGAAATTGCAGATCAAGGTCGGCGCCGATGGCACGATTGAAGATGCCAAGTTCAAGACTTACGGCTGCGGTTCGGCGATTGCTTCGAGCTCGCTGGTGACCGAATGGGTCAAGGGCAAGACGCTCGATCAAGCGCTGGCGATCAAGAATACCCAGATCGCCGAAGAGCTGGCCTTGCCGCCAGTGAAAATCCACTGCTCGATCCTCGCCGAAGACGCGATCAAGGCTGCGGTGGCGGATTACAGGACGAAACACGGTGAGGAGTGAGGTGTAAGGAGTGAGGGGTAAACACCCCACACCTCACACCTCCCCCTTATCGCTGAGCGAGCATAAAGCTCGCACGCAGACCCTCAAAAGGTTTTTATCATGGCACTGACATTGAGCGAACGCGCTGCAAAGCATATCTCCAGCTATCTGACCCGGCGCGGTAAAGGCGTGGGCGTGCGCTTGGGCGTGAAAACGTCCGGCTGTTCGGGTATGGCGTACAAGTTGGAATTTGTCGACGCGCTTGAAGAGCAAGACATCGTGTTCGAGAGCTTTGGCGTGAAGATCATCACCGACGAAAAATCGCTGGCCTGGATTGACGGCACCGAACTCGATTTTGTGAAAGAAGGCCTCAACGAAGGCTTCAAGTTCAACAACCCGAACGTCAAAAACGAGTGCGGGTGTGGCGAAAGCTTTAACGTCTGAATACCCGTAAGGTGTTAGGCGTGAGGTGTGAGGTGTAAAACCCTCCTCATCAATTTGCAGTCAGTACCGAAAAGGATGGAGCGTGATGCGCGCGATGTTTTTACACCTAACACCTCACGCCTCCCTCCTCACACACCATGATTGATTTCACCCAATCCCATTTCGCGCTGTTTGGACTGACGCAGACTTTTGCGCAGGATTCGCGCGTGCTCGACGCCCGCTATCGCGAGCAGGTGGCTGCTTACCATCCGGATCGCTTTGCCAGCGCGCCGGATGCCGAAAAGCGCTTGTCCTTGCAGGCGGCGACGCGGGTGAATGAGGCGTACCAGACGCTGAAAAATCCGCTCAGCCGCGCGCGTTATTTGCTGCAATTGGCAGGCGTGGATACCGAGGAAGAAACCAATACGGCGATGCCGATGGATTTTCTGATGGCGCAAATGCAATGGCGCGAAGCGATTGAAGACGCTCGCGCGCAGCAGAATGTGGATGCGCTGGAAAAACTGAATCTGGAACTGCGTGCCGAAGTCGATGCGCTTGAAGCGCATTTGGCCCAGTTGCACGATACTGTGCACGACTTCACCGCCGCCGCGCTGGCAGTGCGCAAGCTGCGCTTCTTTGAAAAACTCGAAGAAGAAGTCGGCAACGCGATTGAAAAGGTTTTGTTTTAGCGAAATTCAGTGAGGGGTGAGGTGTGAGGCGTGAGGTGTAGAACCCACCCCTTACTCCTCACTCCTTACCCCTGACATTTTTGAAAAGGAATGGAGTTCTGCGGGTGGTTCACGAGCCGGGATAAACACCTCTCCTCACCCCTCACGCCTTACTCCTCACCGTCCCATGGCCCTACTGCAAATTTCCGAACCCGGCATGTTTGCCGAACCGCACCAGCACCGGCTGGCGGTCGGCATTGATTTGGGCACGACCAATTCGCTGGTCGCCACCGTCAAAAGCGGCGCGGCCGTGGTGTTGCCCGATCATGAAGGCCGCAGCCTTTTGCCTTCCGTGGTGCATTACGCCGCCGATGGCGTGGTGACGGTTGGCCATCAGGCGCAAGCCGGCCAGAGCCGCGACCCATCCAATACCTTTGTGTCGGTCAAACGCTTTATGGGGCGGGGACTCAAGGATGTGGCCGATCTGGCGACGCCTTATCGTTTTGTCGAAGCGCCGGGCATGTTGCAGATCAAGACCGTGGCCGGCATCAAAAGCCCGGTTGAAGTCTCGGCCGATATTCTGCGTGCGCTCAAAGGCCGCGCTGAAGAATCGCTCGGTGGCGAGCTTGTCGGCGCGGTGATTACCGTGCCGGCCTATTTCGACGACGCCCAGCGCCAGGCCACCAAAGATGCCGCCAAACTCGCCGGCCTGAACGTGCTGCGCCTTTTGAACGAACCGACCGCAGCCGCCATCGCCTACCGGCTGGACAATGCGGCCGAAGGCACTTACGCGATTTACGATCTGGGCGGCGGCACTTTTGACGTGTCGATCCTGGAACTCACGCGCGGTGTCTTTGAAGTGAAAGCCACTTCGGGCGATTCACAGCTCGGTGGCGACGATTTCGATCACCGCATCTACTGCTGGATTCTCGAGCAGACCGGCTTGCGCACGCTGAACGACAAGGACGCGCGCCTGTTGCTGACGCACGCCCGCGAAGCCAAGGAAGCGCTGACCGAGCACGACGCCACGCGCATCACGGCGGTGCTGTCCGATGGCTTTGTGGTCGATCTGGAGCTGAGCGCGTCGGCTTTTCA
>CAXYUI010000044.1:0-9897 GCA_964291975.1 uncultured Formivibrio sp.
TATCGACACCGCTGCTGCGAAGGGTGTCCATGAAGTTGCGCAGGTCCAGCAACTCGCGAATGTTGTCCCTGCCGTAAAGCTCGCCGCGTGGCGACAGGGCCTGAGCGTCCTTCGCAACGACGTCGGCGGCGAGCGGAATGTCTGCGGTGACGACCAGGTCGCCGGGCTCGACGTGCGCTGTGATGTAGCGATCGGCCTCATCGAAGCCGCCAGGCACCTGGACCATGCGGATCAGCGGCGATGCCGGGATGCGCAGGTACTGGTTGGCGACCAGGGTGAGTGGAAGCCGCGTGCGTCCGGCCGCGCGGAACAGAATGTCCTTGATCACCACGGGGCAGGCGTCGGCGTCGACCCAGATGTGCATGGCGAGAGCGTCCTGATGGGAGCTTGCAGGGTGAGGCAGGTAAGGCCTGGTCGTGACGCGAGCCGGAAAAGAAAATGCCCCAGCCGAAGCTGAGGCATTTTCCCGTTTTTTGGTAGGCCGTGCGGGATTCGAACCTGCGACCAACGGATTAAAAGTCCGCTGCTCTACCAACTGAGCTAACGACCCGCTCACACAGAGAGGCGTCATTATATGGATTGGAATTCGGCTGTCAACCACCTTCTGCCAGTTTTTTATCGCTCACGTTATCAGCCACACAGTTCAGAGGCCCAGCTTGTGCCATATTGGAAAACAGTCTCTCGCCGCCAGGGTGACGATCATGCAGATTAATCAAGTCCGTTTACGCCTGGACATTCTCGCCCCTCTCGATGGCCTGCTCTCCCTGAGCGCACCGCCCTTGCAAACGCGACCAGGGGAAATTCGCCTACCGCTGATGCTTTTGCCGGAGCATCCATTTACCAGTTTGCGCGCGCCTGCAGGCAGCATCATTACCGAGTTGCTTCCAGAAAAAGGCTGGTTGGTGCTCACTACGCCAGAGGGCATTTGCATTGAAATGAGTGGCGGTCACGGCAGCCAAATCGAAACGCCGCAAGAAGAAAACAATCCGATTCAGCCCGGTGAAGCAATTGGCATGCTGGCGTTGCCCGATCCAACACGCACTCTCAGCGTGGTGATTTACGGATCCGGGGTGGACGTGACCTTCCGCCACTCGGGCGGACACGTCAAAGCCGGTCAAGACGTATTGATTACCCTTGAAGCACGTGCCGACGAGAATGATGCGGTTCACTCCGACCCCATCCGTGTCAGCAATGCAGTAGGTCTGCACGCTCGTCCCGCTGCCGCACTGGCGAATGCCGCCAAAACCTTTGCGGCAGAGATCTGGATCATTCGCAACGGCGCACAAGCCAATGCCAAATCACTGATCGCCATCATGGGATTGGGGGTGAAGCAAGGGGATCTGGTTCGAATTCGCGCCAGCGGCCCGGAAGCGAGCCGCGCGGTACTCGAATTGACTGCGCTGATCGCCAGTGGCTGCGAAGAGCCACAAATCCACGTCACCATCCCCGCGCAAACGCCGACCACGCCCAGCCAAGCCGATACTTATCAGGGTGTCCCCGCTGCGCCCGGTCTGGCGCTGGGCAATGTTTTTCATTTGCGCCACGAAGAAATCCAGGTGCGCCAGCGTGGTGAAGCTCCGCTCATTGAACGGCTACGCCTGGAACATGCGCTCGCCGAGGCTCGCCAACAGCTTGATGCACTGCGCGGCAAGCTGGTGGAAACGTCAGAGGCCGGCATTTTTGCGGCACACCAAGAGCTGATCTCCGATCCGGAATTGCTCGACATGGCTTACACCGGCATCGAGCGCGGCAATAGCGCCGCTTTTGCTTGGCGCACCGCTTATTCGGCCGTGGCCGGGCAATTCGCCAGTCAGCCCGATGAACTGATGGCGACACGCGCCAACGATATTCGTGATATTGGCTGCCGCGTTTTGCGCCTGATTGTGGGCATGACCGAGCAAGCACTCGATGTACCGTTCAATTCGGTATTGATCGCAGAAGATCTCACCCCATCCGACACCGCCCGCCTCGACCGCGCGCGCGTCCTGGGTTTTTGCACCACCGGAGGCGGGGCAACCAGTCACGTCGCCATTCTGGCGCGTTCACTGGGCTTGCCAGCCATTTGCGGCATTGAAGAACGCATCCTCAAACTGGCAGATGGCACGCCGGTTTTAATGGATGGCAGCCAGGGTCGATTGGAAGCGCACCCCACCGCTGAAGCCATCGCCAGCCTGCGGGTACAGCAGCGCATTCAACTGCGCCAGCACGAAGCTGACCTGCTGGCCGCCAACAGCCCGGCGATGACTCTCGACGGCCACCGCATTGAGATCGCCGCCAATATCGGCGGGCTGGAGGATGCACAAAATGCCGTGCTCGCCGGCTGCGACGGGGTGGGACTGCTGCGCTCAGAATTTCTCTTCCTGAATCGCAAGAACGCGCCTGGCGAGGACGAGCAAGCGCGCATCTACGCGGATATCGCTCGGGCTCTCGGCGCAACCCTGCCACTGATCGTTCGCACCCTCGATGTCGGGGGTGACAAACCGCTCCCCTATTTACCCCTGCCCAGCGAGGAAAATCCCTTCCTCGGCATTCGTGGCCTGCGTCTTGGCTTGCTTGAACCCGCGATCCTGCGCCCACAATTGCGCGCCATTCTGCGTGCCGCGCCATATGGCAATCTCCACATCATGTTTCCTATGGTGAGCAGCCTGGATGAAATCCGCCGGGTCAAAGCCATGCTGGACGAAGAACGACAGACTTTGAACATGGCCGCCACCGTCAAAATCGGCGTCATGATCGAAGTGCCATCCGCCGCGCTGCAAGCAGAGTCCTTGGCGCGCGAAGTCGATTTCTTCTCGATCGGCACCAACGATCTGACGCAATACACCCTGGCCATGGATCGTGGCCATCCGCATCTGGCCAAAGAAGCAGATGCGCTGCATCCTGCAGTGCTGCGCCTGATCGCCATGACCGTGGAAGGCTCGCGCCCTCATGGCGTGTGGGTGGGGGTCTGCGGAGGACTGGCGTCCGAAGAATTAGCAGTGCCGCTGTTGATTGGTTTGGGCTTGGATGAGCTATCCGTGAGCGTGCCTTCCATTCCATCCATCAAGGCACTGGTGCGCCGGCTGAACAAAGCGGACTGTGTCCTCTTGGCGCAACGAATTCTGACCTTGGATAGCGCGCAGGCAGTACGCGCCGCCCTGAGCGAATTCGTCGCCGGACAACGCTGATCTATTCCAGAGCGCGAATGGTTTTACGCATCCACCACACCAGAACAAGACCGGGAACGGCAACCAGCACCGTTATGGCAAAGAAGTGCGCCCAACCCAGTCCCGCTACCAAATAGCCCGAAACCGGGCCGACGTAGACGCGGCCAAATGCAGCCAGTGCCGACAAGAGCGCGTACTGCGTCGCCGCGAAGCGGGCATTGCAAAGCGACATCAGCAGCGCGACCGCCGCCGTCGTCCCCATGCCGCCCGCCAGATTTTCAGCGGCAACCGCAAAGAGCAGCAATTCCATCCTCGGGCCGGAAACGGCAATCAGCCAGTAACCCAGATTAGTCAGCGCCTGCGCCACGCCGAACCAGAGCAGCGCGCGAAACAAGCCAAGCTTGAGCATCAAGGTAGCGCCAGCGAAACCACCCACGATGGTGGCAATCAGCCCAAACACCTTATTGGCCTGACCGATCACCGACTTGGAAAAGCCCATGTCCATCAAGAACTTGATCGACAGACTGCCGGCAAAAGCATCGCCAAGCTTATAAGCCACGACCAGCAGCAAGAGCGCCCATGCGCCTTCTCGGCCAAAAAACTCCTGCAAAGGGTTCAGCACCGCTTCGCGCAGCGAGCGCGGTGGCCGCACCGCAACTTCGGGTTCCGGCGCAAACAAGGTCGGCAGCACGCAAGCCAGCATCACCCCGGCGATCAGCAGATAGGTTTGCTGCCAACTCAGGTAGCCGTCAGCCAGAATCATCGCCAGCGCACCCGACGTCAGCATCGCCATGCGATAGCCAAACACACCCACCGCCGCGCCCGCGCCCCGTTCATTGCCATGCAGGGTTTCGGTGCGATAAGCATCAATGGCGATATCCTGCGTTGCCGAAAAAAACGCCACCAATAGCGCCAGCACGGCAAAGGTCGGTAAATTGCTTTGCGGATCCAGCCCTGCCATCGCCGCAATGGCCAAGGCCAGCGCGATCTGCATCAGCGCAATCCAGCCGCGCCGTCGCCCCAGCAGCGGCGGACAAAATCGATCGAGCACGGGCGACCACAAAAATTTCCACACATAAGGCTGACCCAGCAAGGTGAACCAGCCCAGCGTTTTCACATCAAGACCGGCGTCAGAAAGCCAGGCCTGGAGGGTCGATCCAGTCAGCGCCAGCGGCAGTCCCGAAGCAAAGCCGACGAACATCGCCGCGGCAATGCGACGGTTGGAAAAAACAGCAGTGAAATCGGCCAGCGCCATGGGGTTCTCTTTGCAGGGGTCAGAACGGATGGTCGTAATCGACGATCAGCGGCGCATGGTCGGAAAATTTCTCGCCCTTGTAAACGCTGGCCGAGCGCACTTGTGCTGCAAGCGCCGGCGAGGCGATTTGATAGTCGATGCGCCAGCCGACATCCTTGGCATAGGCTTGGCCGCGGTTCGACCACCAGGTGTAGCCCGGCACTTGCGGATAAAGCGTGCGCCAGACATCAACCCAAGCAAGCTCATCAAAGAGCGCGCCAATCCATGCCCGCTCTTCGGGCAGAAAACCGGAATTCTTCAGATTGCCCTTCCAGTTTTTCAGGTCGATTTCGCGGTGCGCGATATTCCAGTCGCCCATCAGCACGACATCGCGCCCACTGGCGACGAGTTGCTCCAGATGCGGACGGAAGCGTTCCAGAAACGAAAACTTGACCTGTTGGCGCTCATCCGAGCTGGAGCCGGACGGCAAGTAGAGCGAAATCACCGATAAATTGCCGAATTGTGCTTCGATATAGCGCCCCTCTGCGTCGATATCGGTAATACCCAGCCCTTCGATGATCTGGTCGGGTTCGCGCCGGCAATACAGCCCAACGCCGCTATAACCCTTCTTTTCGGCGTAATGGAAATAGCCACGCAAACCGACCGGATTGCGCATGGGCTCGGTCAAATCGCCTGCTTGCGCCTTGAGTTCCTGTACCGCAACCACATCGGCGTCCTGCGTAGCGAGCCAGTCAAAGAAACCCTTACTGGTGGCGGAGCGGATGCCGTTCAAATTGGCGGAAATAAGGCGCATGAAAAGATCTCCGGTGAAAATGATATGATTTTGTTTTGATTTGAATGCAGGAACACTGAAATGGCCGATTTTCGCCGCGAATTCATCGAGTTTGCCGTCAAGCAGAATGTGCTTTGTTTCGGCGAGTTTATCACCAAGGCCGGCCGCAAATCGCCGTACTTCTTTAACGCGGGTCTGTTCTGCGACGGCGCAGCGCTCGGCACACTCTCGCGCTTTTACGCCAAGGCGGTTGCCGCTGCCGGCATCGAATTTGACGTGATGTTTGGCCCGGCCTACAAGGGCATCTCGCTGGCCGCCACCACTTCGGTCGCACTCGCCGACGCCGGCCGCAACGTGCCGTTCTGCTACAACCGCAAGGAAGCCAAGGATCACGGCGAAGGCGGCGTTCTGGTCGGCGCGCCGCTCAAAGGTCGCGTGTTAATCATTGATGACGTGATCTCGGCCGGCACTTCGGTGCGTGAATCGGTTGAGCTCATCAAGAAAGCCGGCGCCGAACCGGCTGGCGTGCTGATCGCGCTCGATCGCATGGAGCGTGGTCAAGGCGAATTGTCTGCAGTACAGGAAGTCGAACAACAGTTCGGCATCCCGGTCATCGCCATCGCCAGCCTCAATGATCTGCTCGGCTATCTTGCCGCTCGTCCGGAACTGGCAGAGAATCTGCAAAAAGCCGAAGCTTATCGTCAGCAATACGGCATCCACCAATAAAAATTGACTCTTTGGGATTTGTCATGCGTCTTGCCGCCACTCTTTTCTGTATTGCCGCACTTTTACCGCTAAGTAGTGAAGCGCGCATCTACCGCTGGGTGGATGCGCAGGGCAAGACGCAATATACGGATGCCCCTCCGCCTCCGGACGCGAAAGCCATTTACGAGTTGGACAAACAGGGAATCGTTCGCGCCACGCCCGAACCCCGTCTCACCGCCAGCCAGGTCATGGAGCGCCAGATTGCCAAGCAAAAGGCCGACGCCGAAAAGCGTCGCGACCGGGCTCTGTTGCAGTCGTACTCCAAGCCGGAAGAGATTGATCGCACGCGCGACAGCCAGATTGAAGCCGTCATGGCGCGCAGCCAGACCAGCAAATTGCGACTCGCTACGGCGCAAGAAAAACAAAAGCGCCTCAAAAGCCAGGTGGATGCGCTGCTCAAACGCAAAAAATCCATTCCTGATGATCTAACGGCGGAACAGAAAGCAACGACCGACGAAATCTTGCACATCATGGCCGAACAAAAGATGCAGGATGACGAAATTCGCCAAATCCGCGATCGCGCCGAGGCCGATAAGAAACGTTTGGCCGAATTGTTAGGCGGCGGAAAATAATGTCGCAGCAGGTGCTGGGCATCGACATTGGCGGCTCGGGCATCAAGGGCGCGCCGGTTGATATTCTGAGCGGCGAACTCAAAGCGGCGCGGCATCGACTCAGCACACCGCAACCAGCAACGCCCGAAGCCGTCGCAGCCACCGTGCGCGAACTGGTGGCACATTTCGGCTGGAACGGCCCGATCGGCTGCACCTTCCCGGCCATTGTTCATCACGGCACCACCCAATCTGCAGCGAATGTCGACCGCGCCTGGATCGGCGCGCCGGCGCAACAGATCATCGCCGGTGCAACCGGACTGCCGGTCACGCTACTCAACGACGCCGACGCGGCCGGGCTGGCCGAAGTCACTTTCGGCGCAGCACGCGATGCCTCGGGCACGGTCATCATGCTCACGCTGGGAACGGGCATCGGCAGCGCGCTGATTGTCGATGGCCGGCTCGTGCCCAATACGGAATTGGGTCATCTGCAATTTCGCGGCGACATTGCCGAGCGCTACTGCTCAGCCAAGGTTAAAAAAGATCACAATATGCGCTGGGCGGCGTACACGCCGCGCCTCAACGAATACCTCGCGCATCTGGAACTGCTGTTCTCGCCCGACCTTTTCATCATCGGTGGCGGCATCAGCAAGAAACACGAGAAATTCATCCCCAATCTGCGACTGAAAACACCGGTTGTTCCCGCCGCACTCTTTAACGACGCCGGCATCGTCGGTGCCGCGCTTGCAGCCTCTTGCAATCTTGCGCAAACAAATCCCTGATTTTAAAAAGAATCCTTTACCAACCCGTGCGGCACGGGCTGACTAAATCCCTGATTTGACTTAGAATGTCGCCCCTTTGCAGTTGCGAGTCACTCCCATGCTTTACCCCACCCGATATGACGTGATTGTGGTTGGCGGCGGTCACGCCGGCACCGAGGCTGCGCTGGCGGCCGCGCGCAAGGGCTGCAAGACGGTACTGCTGGCGCATAACATCCAAACGCTCGGACAGATGTCGTGCAATTCGTTGATCGGCGGCATCGGCAAAGGTCATCTGGTGCGCGAGGTCGATGCCCTTGGCGGCGCGATGGCGCTTGCCACCGATATGGGCGGCATCCAGTTTCGTACGCTCAATTCCAGCAAAGGCCCGGCGGTGCGCGCCACCCGCGCTCAGGCCGACCGCATTCTGTACAAAGCAGCGATCCGGCAGATGCTGGAAAATCAGCCCAATCTCGATATTTTCCAGCAGCCCGTTGACGATCTGATGGTCGAAGGTGAGCGCGTGACCGGCGCGATCACGCAGGCCGGCATCCGCTTTGAAGGCAAAACCGTGGTGCTGACGGCGGGGACTTTCCTGTCGGGCAAGATTCATATCGGTCTGGAAAACTACACCGGAGGCCGCGCTGGCGACCCTGCTGCCAGCACACTGGGCGAGCGCTTGCGTGAATTGCATCTGCCCGCTGGCCGACTGAAAACCGGCACGCCAGCGCGCATCGATGGCCGGACGATTGATTTTTCGGTGCTGGAAATGCAGCCCGGCGATACACCCGAGCCGGTCTTTTCGGTGCGCGGCCATCGCGCCATGCACCCACGCCAGCTACCGTGTTGGGTTACGTACACCAATCTGCAAACGCACGACATCATCCGCTCCGGCTTTGATCGCAGCCCGATGTTCACTGGCAAGATCGAAGGCGTTGGCCCGCGCTATTGTCCGTCGATCGAAGACAAAATCAACCGTTTTTCCGACCGTGACAGCCACCAGATTTTCCTGGAGCCGGAAGGCCTGACGACCCACGAGTTCTATCCAAACGGCATTTCAACCAGCCTGCCGTTTGATATTCAGCTCGCGATGATCCGCTCGATGAAGGGTCTGGAAAACGCCTTCATCCTGCGTCCGGCCTACGCCATCGAATACGATTATTTCGACCCGCGCGAACTGAAATCGACTTTTGAAACCAAGCAGATCAATGGCCTGTTTTTCGCTGGCCAGATCAACGGCACCACCGGCTACGAAGAAGCCGCCGCGCAAGGCCTGCACGCGGGGCTGAACGCCGCACTGCAAGCGCAAGGCAAAGACCCATGGCACCCAAGCCGCGATCAGGCTTATTTGGGCGTACTGGTCGACGATCTGATTACCAAGGGTGTGACCGAGCCCTATCGCATGTTTACCAGTCGCGCCGAATTCCGCCTGCAACTGCGCGAAGACAACGCCGATCTGCGCCTGACCGAAACGGGGCGCAAGCTGGGCTTGGTCGGCAACGAACAGTGGGATCTATTCAGTCGCAAGCGCGATGCGATCGAAGCCGAACTCGAGCGCCTGAAATCGACTTGGGTCAACCCGAAAATCGTCGAAGCGGCCGATGCTGAACGCGTGCTCGGCAAAGCCATCGAGCGCGAATACACGCTCACTGATCTGCTGCGCCGCCCCGAAGTCAGCTACGACAGCCTGATGACGCTGCCGGCCGCCGCCCCCGGCGTCACCGCGCCCGAAGTCGCCGAACAGGTCGAAATCCAGGTCAAATATCAGGGTTATATCGAGCGCCAACAAAACGAAGTCTCGCGCCGCGACACCATCGAAACCGTGCCGCTGCCTGCCGATTTCGACTACAGCCAGGTCTCAGGCTTATCGAAAGAAATCCAGCAAAAACTCGGAAAGCAGCGCCCGGAAACACTGGGTCAGGCTTCGCGGATTTCCGGTGTCACGCCAGCGGCGATTGCCTTGCTGCTGGTCTACCTGAAAAAACACGCCACGCCAAAGGAGGCGCGATGACGCTCGCCGCACAGCTGGCCACCGGCCTAGCCGCGATGAATCTGGATCTGGATGCTGGCCAGCAAGAAAAACTGCTGGCCTATGTGGCGCTGCTCGCCAAATGGAACAAGGTCTACAGCCTGACCGCGATCCGTGAGCCCAAGCGCATGGTCACGCATCATCTGCTCGATTCACTCGCGCCATTGCCGCACCTCAAGGGTGAACAGTTACGCATTCTTGATGTCGGCTCAGGTTTTGGCACGCCGGGCATTCCGCTGGCGATTGCACGGCCAGATTGGCAGCTGGTGTTGCTCGATAGCAACCAGAAAAAAACCACTTTCCTGCGCCAGGCGCTGCTGGAATTGAAATTACCCAATGTCAGTATCGTGACCGATCGCGTTGAACTCTATCGCCCGGACTCGCCTTTCCATATCATTACCTCGCGCGCCTTTGCCGAACTGGCCGATTTTGTGCAGCTAACCCGGCATTTGTTGGCACAAGGCGGCGAATGGGCGGCACTGAAGGGCGTGTATCCGCATGAGGAAATCGCTCGCCTGCCGGCCGGGATTCGCGTGACCGGCGTGGATGCGCTTTGCGTACCCGAGCTTGATGCCGAACGGCATCTGGTTCATCTAGTAGAAGCCTGATGGAGCAAACCATGAA
>CAXYUI010000045.1:0-9827 GCA_964291975.1 uncultured Formivibrio sp.
CATCATGTTCAAACCCAATACCACGGTCGCCGCGCTGATCGAGCGCGACGGCCGATTTTTACTGGTTGAAGAGCGCATCAATGGCGAACTCAAACTCAACCAGCCTGCTGGCCATGTCGAGCAAAATGTGGCCATTGCCGCCGCCTGCGTGCGCGAAGGTCTCGAAGAAACCGGCTACCACATCCAGCCGACCGCGCTGGTTGGCATCTATTACTGGACGCCGCCCGAGCGCAGCCATCTGACTTATCTGCGCTTTGCCTTCGCCGCCGAAGTCGTAGGTGAAGAAGCAGGCTACCAGTTGGATGAGGGCATCGAGCGCCCTGTCTGGCTGACCTACGAAGAAATCGTCGCGCGCCGCGACCAGCATCGCAGCCCGCTGCTGCTCGGCTGTATCGACGATTATTTGGCGGGCAAGCGCTACCCGCTCGATGTGATCCGGGATTACGACCGTGGCTGAAAAAATTGTTGTAGGGCTGTCCGGCGGCGTCGATTCGTCGGTGACGGCGCACTTGCTGAAAGAGCAGGGCTATGAAGTCGTCGGCGTCTTTATGCAGAACTGGGAAGACGACAATACCGATGAATACTGCTCGATCAAGGAAGACAGCATGGACGCGATCGCGGTCGCGGATCTGCTGGGTATCGATATTGAACTCGTCAATTTCGCCGGGGAATACAAGGATCGCGTGTTCAGCTATTTCCTGGCTGAATACTCGGCGGGTCGCACGCCAAATCCGGATATCCTGTGCAACAGCGAAATCAAGTTCAAGTGCTTCCTCGATTACGCCATGAAGCTCGGTGGCGTGAAGATGGCGACTGGCCACTACGCTGATAACCGCCTGCGTGCCGATGGCCGCACTGAACTCTTGCGTGGGCATGATCGCAACAAGGATCAGAGCTACTTCCTCTACCGCCTCTCGCAAGAACAGGTCTCACACGCGGTGTTCCCGCTCGGTCAGATTGACAAACCCGAAGTGCGCCGCATCGCCGAAAAAATCGGCCTGCCCAACGCCAAGAAAAAAGACAGCACCGGCATCTGCTTTATCGGCGAGCGCCCATTCCGTGAATTCCTCAACCGCTACCTGCCCAAAGTGCCGGGCATCATGCGTACGCCCGAAGGCAAGGCCGTTGGCGAGCATATGGGGCTGATGTATTACACGCTGGGCCAGCGCCAGGGGCTGAACATCGGCGGCCCGGGCGAGCCGTGGTTTGTCGCGGGCAAAGATATGGATCGCAACGAGCTGATCGTTGTGCAGGGTCACGATCATCCGCTGCTTCTGAAACCCACACTGGTTGCACAGGATTTGAGCTGGGTGCTCGGTGAAGCGCCGCCAGCCGGGCGCTATACGGCCAAGACGCGCTACCGCCAGCAGGATGCGGCTTGTGAATTGGTTTATCTGGACGATGGCCGCTGCGAGTTGAAATTTGACGAGCCGCAATGGGCGGTGACGCCGGGTCAATCGATGGTGCTGTATGACGGTGAGGCGTGTTTGGGTGGCGGGATTATTGTCTAGGGGATACTAAAAGGATGACGAGAGTCATCCTTTTTTTGGACAAGGCCGTTTTGGATTGTTTGCAAGATATGGTGATTCCGGCTATTTAATGAATACTTTTCCCGGCTTTATCGGGAATTGCGTCAAAAGCGGGAAGGAGGGCGCAAATAAAAAACCACCAAATTTCTTTGGTGGTTTTTTTAATTCTGGCGTCCCCACGGGGAATCGAACCCCGGCCGCCGCCGTGAAAGGGCAGTGTTCTAACCGCTAAACTATAGGGACTTTGAGGAATTGGTGCGGCCGAAGAGATTCGAACTCCTGACCCTCTGGTTCGTAGCCAGATACTCTATCCAACTGAGCTACGGCCGCACTGTTTTTCCTGCTTTTCTCTGCTGTTCGCTGTGTCGTTCAGCAGAGAAGCGAGATAATAGTGATTGGCGCTGTTTGTGTCAACACTATTCATTGAATAAATCGCATAAGTGCCTATTTTTTCTGAAAACTGTTGCGTCCATAGAGCATGGCTAGTGCCTGAAGATCTGTTGCGCTGTGGTGTTTGAGGTTGGTCAGCATGGGGTGGCTGTAGCGCCACTGCCAGTTTCCTGCGGGTGTGCCAGGGATATTCAAGCGCCCAGATCCATCTAGCGCCATCAAATCTTGCAGTGCAATGATGGCCAGATTGCAAGGGGAGGCGTAGGCGGCGCGAATAAAATCCCACGCAACGTCATCGCCGCTAATGCGCAAGTAGCGGCGAACATGATCCCGCGTTTTTTCGTCGGCATCTGCATACCAGCCGCGAGTGGTGTTGTTGTCGTGCGTGCCGGGGTAGACCACGCAATTGGCTTGGTGGTGATGCGGTAAATAGCTGTTGTCCGCATCGCCGCCAAAAGCAAATTGCAAGATGGCCATGCCGGGTAGACCTGTGGCTTGGCGTAATCCATGCACGGAAGGGAAGAGCTCCCCTAAATCTTCAGCGATCAGACGTGCTTTAGGGAAGGCCTCTTGCACCGCGTGAAAAAAATCCAAGCCGGGGCCGTTTTGCCATTGTCCGGTGCGGGCGCTTGTGGCTTTGGCGGGGATTTCCCAATAGGTATCAAAGGCGCGGAAATGGTCGATGCGTAGCACATCGCACAATTCGAAATTTGCGGCGAGACGAGCCAGCCACCAGGCGTAATGGTCGGCTGCGTGCACGGGCCAATCGTAGAGGGGGTTGCCCCAGAGTTGGCCGTCTTCTGAGAAATAATCAGGCGGCACGCCGGCCACCTTGTACGGTTCCCCTTTGGTGGGGTCGATCAAAAAGAGTTCTGGGTGAGCCCAAACGTCAGCGCTGTCGCGGGCAACAAAGATGGGGGTGTCGCCGATGATTTCGATGCCGCGCTCAGCCGCACGCTGGCGCACAACTTGCCACTGACCGAAAAAGAGGTACTGGAAAAAGGCATGCGCGCTGGCGCGCTCAAGGATTTCATCGCTGTGCCCGATCGCTTTGGCGCGCTCAAAGAAACGCAGCTCTTGCGGCCATTCCCACCAAGGGCGGCCCTGATGGTGGTCTTTGAGCGCCTGAAACAGCGCATAGGCATCCAGCCAGTCGGCGTGCTTCTTGCGAAAGTGTACAAAGTCGCCATAGGGCAGGGTGGGGTTAGTGTCTTTGAAGCGCGCGAAGGCGCGGAACAGGATGGGGAATTTGGTCTGATAGAGCGCGCCGAAGTCGACATGATCCTGCGGCAGAGCTGCGAGCGCAGCAAGATCGTCGTTATCAATCAGTCCGAACCCTTTGAGTGCGGCGAGATCGATCAGGTAGGGATTGCCGGCAAAGGCGGAAAAGCATTGGTAAGGCGAATCGCCAAATCCGGTCGGGCCAAGCGGGCAGACTTGCCAGAAATGGATGTTGGCTGCACTTAGAAAATCGAGCCAGTCATCAACAGCTTGATCGAGTACGCCGCAGCCTTGCGTGCCAGGAAATGAAGTCGGGTGGAGTAAAACGCCGCTGCTACGCTGCGTGAGCCAATGAAAGAGGGGCATGATTCCTCCTGTTGCCCCTAAAGGGCGGGATCAGTTGACGCTACTGGCTGTGGCCGGATCGCTGGCGTTAATGGGGCTGGTGATGGCTGGTTTGTGACGATCAAGAATCTGGAAGAAGACTTCATCATTGCGGATCATGCTCAGCTCGAAGCGGGCGCGCTCTTCAATTGCATCCGTGCCGGTTTTCAGATCCACCACTTCAGCTTCGAGCGCATTGTTGCGTTCCATCAGACGTTCGTTAGCCGCTTTTTTTTCGTTGAATTGCTGGTCGAGTTTCCAGACGGTGAGCCAGCTCCCTTTGCCGATCCAGAGCGGGTATTGCAGGCCGGCGATGATGGCAGCAAAAAGCAGGGCGAGAAGGCGCATGATCCAATAAAAAAAGACGGAGCAAATGCTCCGGCTTCGGATGTTACCACTGAGGCTTGATTAGCGCTTGATCTGGTAGAAAGCAGCTTTGCCCGGGTAGTACGCGGCATCACCGAGTTCTTCTTCGATACGCAGCAGTTGGTTGTACTTGGCCATACGATCCGAGCGGGACAGCGAACCCGTCTTGATCTGCATGCAGTTGGTGGCCACAGCCAGGTCAGCAATGGTGCTGTCTTCGGTTTCGCCCGAGCGATGGCTCATCACCGAGGTGTAGCGATTGCGCTTGGCCAGTTCTACGGCGTCCAGCGTTTCGGACAGGGAGCCGATCTGGTTGACCTTGATCAGGATCGAGTTGCAGATACCCTTTTCAATGCCTTCAGCCAGGATCTTGGAGTTGGTGACGAAGAGATCGTCGCCCACCAGTTGAACCTTGTCGCCCAGACGGTCGGTCAGGATCTTCCAGCCCGCCCAGTCACGCTCGCCCATGCCGTCTTCGATCGAGATGATCGGGTACTTTTGGGTCAGGCTTTCCAAGTAGTCTACTTGCTGCTCGGACGTCAGCTTGCGACCGTCGCCCTTCTTGTAGAAGTACAGGCCAGTGTCTTTTTCGAAGAATTCGGAAGCCGCGCAATCCAGGCCGATGCAAACATCGTCGCCCAGCTTGTAGCCAGCCTTGGCCACGGCCGCAGCGATCATTTCCAGCGCTTCTTCAGCGTTGGCGACGTTCGGTGCGAAACCGCCTTCATCACCCACGGTGGTCGGCATGTGCTTGTCGTGCAGCACTTTCTTCAGGTTGTGGAACACTTCAGCGCCCATGCGCAGGGCTTCGCGGAAGGTCGGAGCGCCAACCGGAATAATCATTAGCTCTTGGAAGTCCAGGCTGTTGTTGGCGTGTTCGCCGCCGTTGATCACGTTCATCATCGGCACCGGCAGCGCCATCGGGCCCGAACCACCGATATAGCGATACAGCGGCAGACCGGCTTCTTCAGCGGCAGCCTTGGCCACAGCCATGGAAACGGCCAGGATGGCGTTGGCGCCCAGACGACCCTTGTCGTCGGTGCCGTCCAGATCGATCATGGTCTTGTCGATGAAAGCTTGGTCGGCAGCATCAAGACCAATGATGGCTTCGCAGATTTCGGTGTTGATGTTTTCAACAGCCTTCAAAACACCCTTGCCCAGATAGCGGGATTTGTCGCCATCGCGCAGTTCCAGGGCTTCACGCTCGCCGGTGGATGCGCCGGACGGTACAGCGGCACGGCCCATAACGCCGGATTCGAGCAGAACGTCGGCTTCGACGGTCGGGTTGCCACGGGAATCCAGAATTTCGCGGGCGATGACTTCAACGATTGCGCTCATTTGCAAAACCTCAAGTAAGAATGGGAAGCAAAGTTACTAAAAAAACGGGTAAGAAAATAACACATTTGACCCGTTGTGGACACGATCTATTACAGGGTTTGTTCGATGAAGGATTGTGCCTTTACTGCACGGTCAATTTCCTTGAGAACCGTCAGCAATTCCTTCATGCGCGGCAGCGGCCAAGCGTTCGGGCCGTCGGATAGTGCGCAAGCCGGATTCGGGTGCGTTTCCATAAAGAGACCCGCCACGCCGGCGGCAACGGCAGCGCGCGCCAGAATCGGCACATGTTCGCGCTGACCGCCCGAAGAAGTACCTTGGCCGCCCGGTAGTTGCACCGAGTGGGTGGCATCGAAAACGACCGGACAGCCGGTTTCACGCATGATCGCGAGGCCGCGCATGTCGGAAACCAGATTGTTGTAGCCAAACGAAGCGCCGCGTTCGCACACCAAGATATTGTCCGCGCCGCCATTGGCTTCACGCGCTTTATCGACGACGTTTTTCATGTCGCCCGGCGCCATGAACTGGCCTTTCTTGTTATTCACCGGCTTGCCGCAGGAGGCGACTGCGTGGATGAAATCGGTCTGGCGGCACAAGAAAGCGGGAGTCTGCAGAATATCGACCACAGCAGCGACCGCCGGGATTTCATCTTCGGTGTGCACGTCGGTCAGCACCGGCAGGCCAAGTTCGCGGCGCACTTTGGCCAGAATTTCCAAACCCGCTTCCATGCCTGGGCCGCGGTAGGACTTGCCCGAGCTGCGGTTGGCCTTGTCGAAACTGGCTTTGAAAATGTAAGGAATATTCAGCGCGGTGGTGATTTCTTTCATCTCACCGGCGATGTCGAGGCACATCTGTTCGCTCTCGATCACGCAAGGGCCGGCAATCAGGAAAAACGGCTTATCAAGACCGACTTCAAATCCGCAGAGTTGCATGGATGACTCCGTGAGAAGTGAGGAGTGAAGCATGAGGAGTACACCTGACTCCTCACGCCTGACCCCTCACAGGGTTTTCAGCAGGACAGCCCTTCGCGGCCGTTTTCCTTGGCAAAGGCAATCGCGGCTTCAATGTAAGCCTTGAAGAGCGGATGACCATCGCGCGGGGTCGAGGTGAATTCCGGGTGGAACTGGCAGGCAAAGAACCAGCGATGGTTCGGCAGTTCGATCGTTTCCACCAGTTGTTCCGCGCCAGCCGACTTGCCGCTGATCTTGAGGCCCGCCGCTTCCAGGCGACCCAGATAGTGGTTGTTCACTTCATAACGGTGGCGATGACGCTCGGAAATGGTTTCTGCGCCATAGATCTGTGCTGCGAGCGAGCCGCTGCTCAGGCGACATTCTTGCGCGCCCAGGCGCATGGTGCCGCCCATGTTCGAGTTTTCATCGCGTTTTTCGATCTTGCCGTCATGGCCGACCCACTCATCGATCAGTGCGACGACTGGGTGCGTGGTTTCGAGATCGAATTCGGTCGAATTGGCGTCCTTCATGCCGGCCATGTCGCGCGCATATTCGATCAGCGCGATCTGCATCCCGAGGCAAATGCCCAGGTAAGGGATGTTGTTCTCGCGCGCAAAGCGCACGGCCTTGATCTTGCCTTCCACGCCGCGTTTGCCAAAGCCGCCCGGAACCAGGATGGCATCCATGTTCTTCAGGCAATCAATACCGTCGGTTTCCAGGTTTTCGGAATCCACGAAGGTGATCTTCACTTCGCTGCCGGTATGGATGCCGGCGTGCTTGAGCGCTTCAATCAGCGATTTGTACGATTCGGTCAGATCGACATATTTGCCGACCATGGCGATATTGACGGTTTGGATCGGGTTGTTGATGGCGTCGACAATTTTGTCCCACATCGCCAGATTGGCTGGCGGCAGATCCAGCTGCAATTGCTTGCAGATGATGTCGTCGATGTGCTGATCGGAAAGCACGCGCGGGATCTTGTAGATGCTGTCCATATCCGGGCAGGAAATCACCGCGCGTTCTTGCACATTGGTAAAGAGCGCAATCTTGCGACGCTCTTCGTCGGGCACCATGCGATCGGCGCGGCAGATCAGGATGTCGGGCTGGATACCGATTTCACGCAGTTCTTTCACGCTGTGCTGGGTTGGCTTGGTCTTGATCTCACCGGCCGCAGCAATGTAGGGCACATAAGAAAGATGCACGAAACAGGTGTTTTCGCGACCCAGATTCACGCCCATCTGGCGGATGGCTTCCAGGAAAGGCAGCGATTCGATGTCGCCGACGGTGCCGCCGACTTCGATCACGGCGATGTCAGCTGCGCCCGCGCCTTGCTTGATGTAGAGCTTCATCTCGTCGGTGATATGCGGAATCACCTGCACGGTCTTGCCCAGATAATCTCCGCGGCGCTCTTTCTTGATCACGGAGTCATAAATCTGACCCGTGGTGAAGTTATTGCGCTTGCTCATTTTTGAAGAAATGAAGCGCTCGTAGTGGCCGAGATCCAGATCGGTTTCGGCGCCGTCTTCGGTCACGAAGACTTCACCGTGCTGGAAGGGGCTCATGGTGCCCGGATCGACGTTGATGTACGGATCGAGCTTCATCATGGTGACTTTGAGGCCACGCGATTCAAGAATGGCGGCCAGCGACGCGGCAGCGATGCCCTTGCCCAGCGAGGACACGACACCACCGGTAACGAAAATGAATTTGGTCATGGCGGAGGGAACAGATTGGAATTCGGCATTCTACCCGAGCTCTTGTCTGCGCTCAATTCTGGACAAGCTGGGCGGCTTGTGTTTCATCCTTTGGGCGGTCTTTTTCGGCCATAGGCAAAACCGGGCTCGTCACCTGATCCTTTGAGGCAAACCCAGTCAAAAATCGCGGTGGGCAATAATCGTTTGAGATACCAGAACCAGTAGGTCGGCTGAGTGACGGCGTAGCGGGCTTTGGGTTTCTTGGCATTGGCAAATGCAAGTAATGCGCGCAAAACCGCTTCCGGTCCGAGTGTGAAGGGCGCGGCTTTACCGGATGGCTTGGCCAGCCGAGCTTGCATTGCTGCATAGGCTAGGCGGTGGAAACTCTGTTCTGCTGTGATCCAGCGATTAAATTGCGCCTCTGCATTGGGTCGAAAGCGGCTTTTGATCGGGCCGGGTTCGATCAGGCCGACATGAATATTTGAACCCATCAGCTCTTGGCGCAGGGTATCGGCAAACCCTTCCAGTGCAAATTTGCTGGCGTTGTAAGCGCCACGATAGGACATCGCTGCAAATCCAAGGATGGAGCTATTGATCGCAATTCGTCCGAAATCGCACTCGCGCATGGCGGGTAGCAAGGCGTTGATGAGTTCAATTGCGCCAAACACATTGGTCTCAAATTGAAAGCGCATGGCGTCGCGGCTGAGGTCTTCAACGGCACCGGGAACACCCACGCCGGCATTGCAAAACAGAAGATCTGGCGCGCCTTGGCACAGGCGTAGCGTTTCTGTGGCGCAGCGCTGTACCGCTGCTGAGTCGGTGGCGTCGAGTATGAGTACGGTTATCCCGGCTTGTTGCAGCGCGACCCCGTCGCAGGCTTGGCGAACCGTTGCAATCACCTGCCAATCTTGTTCTTTCAGCGCCATGGCGCAGTGCAAGCCAATGCCGCTGGATGCTCCGGTAATGAGTGCGTGACGTTTGCGCTGTGACATTTACAACATTCCTCGCTTTAATCTTATGCGGAACTTACTTTTTAATTCCTGGTGTTGTAGGATTTGCATTCTTTCGAATTGCTTAATTTTTGAGTCAGCTTAATTAGCATTTCATGAAGCAAGTGTACAAGGAGACATCATGAACAAAAAAACAGCTTTAGTGACAGGCGGCATGGGCGGCATTGGCACTGCAATCTGCAAGAGACTGGCGCAAGATAATTACAACGTCATCACAACGTATTCGCGACCGGGTCGGGAGCAAGATTGGCTCAAGAAAATGGAAGCAGAAGGGCTGATTTGCCATGCCTATCACTGTGATGTGACTGATTATGCTTCATGTGCGGCCTTGGCAGAGCAGGTGCGCCGCGACGTGGGTCATGTCGACATCATCATCAATAATGCCGGCATTACCCGCGATTCCTCTTTCCGCCGTCTCTCGCGCGACGATTGGCGTGCGGTCATCGACACCAATCTTGATTCTGTCTTCAATATCACCAAGCAATTTTTCGACAATATGCTCGAGCGCAACTGGGGTCGCGTGATCAATATTTCGTCGATCAATGGCCAAAAAGGCCAGTTTGGTCAGACCAATTATTCGGCCGCCAAGGCCGGGATTCACGGTTTTACCATGGCCCTGGCGCAAGAAGCTGCGCGCAAAGGTGTTACGGTTAACACCATCAGCCCCGGGTATATCGCCACCGAAATGGTGATGTCGATCAAGGACGATGTGCGCGAACAGATCGTGTCCGGTATTCCTGTTGGCCGTTTGGGCAAGCCAGAAGAAGTGGCTGATCTGGTGGGCTATCTAGCCAGCGATTCGGCTGGTTTTATCACTGGCGCCGATATCGCCATCAACGGTGGTCAGCACATGTTCTGAGCGGCGCAGCGCCCAATAAAAATCCCCGGTTGCAACCGGGGGTTTTTTTATGGGTCAAGCAAAGCCGGCTCTTCCCGGCTTTCGCCTTCCTG
>CAXYUI010000046.1:0-9678 GCA_964291975.1 uncultured Formivibrio sp.
ACGCGCAAGGGCGAAGGCTACAAGCTCGCGGTCGCCGATCCGACCAAATACCATGCGGTCACCCCGTTCCAGCCTTCCTGCGGCATGGAAAACAAGCCCGGCAAGCCGACCTTTACCCAGGTGTTTGGTCAGTGGCTGTGCGATATGGCATCAGCTGACGAGCGTCTGGTGGGCATTACGCCGGCCATGCGTGAAGGCTCAGGATTGGTGAAGTTTGCCGAAGCATTTCCGCAGCGCTATTTCGATGTCGGTATTGCCGAGCAGCATGCAGTGACTTTTGCGGCCGGCATGGCCTGCGAAGGTCGCAAGCCGGTGGTGGCGATTTATTCATCCTTTTTGCAGCGCGCTTACGATCAACTCGTGCACGACGTGGCAATTCAGAACCTGCCGGTCTTGTTTGCGATCGACCGCGCCGGTCTGGTGGGCGCCGATGGCCCGACCCACGCCGGCGCTTTCGATATTTCTTTCCTGCGCTGCATCCCGAATCTGGCGGTGCTCACGCCGGCGGACGAAAAAGAATGCCGCGATTTGCTCTACACCGCCTATCTGCACGACGGCCCGACCGCCGTGCGTTATCCGCGTGGCTCCAGCAATGGGGCAGGGCCGGAGGCAGGCATGACGGCCTTGCCGTGGGGGCGCGGTGAAATCCGCCGCAAGGGTCAGAAAGTCGCGATCCTCGCCTTTGGACCGCTGCTTTGCCAAGCCATGCATGCCGCTGAAGAGCTGGATGCTACGGTCGCCAATATGCGCTTTGTGAAGCCGCTGGATACTGATCTGGTGCGCGAATTGGCCGCCAGCCACGATCTGATCGTCACGCAGGAAGACAATGCCATCGAAGGTGGTGAGGGCAGTGGGGTGCTGGAAGGTCTGGCGGCCAGCGGCATCACCAAGCCGGTATTGCAACTGGGTATTCCTGATCGCTATATCGAGCATGGCAAGCAGGATGAGCAGTACGCCGATTGCGGCATGGATGCGGCGGGCATACTGGCCGCGATTCGCGCGCGTCTAGGCTGAAAATTCCCGGCGCGCGGTGCTTGCCCGCGTCCGGGGCTTGCCCGAGAATCCCTCTCTTTTGCTTGTCGAGGAAGACGGGATGTCTCGACCAGATCCGGGCGCGCTCGATTACAGCAGCCCCTTGCCGGTTGCGGCCTATTTTGATGAAGCTTTGTACCAGCGCGAAATAAACGCGCTGTTTGCGCAAAGCCCTCGCTATCTGGGACATGAACTGATGGCGCCGCAAATTGGCGATTATCAAGTCATCGACGAAGGCGCGCGCTACCTCAAGCGCAGCAAAGACGGCGTGCAAGTGTTCTCGAATGTCTGCCGCCATCGTCAGGCGCAGATGCTTGAAGGTCGCGGTCATGCGCGCCACACCGTCTGCCCGCTGCACCGCTGGGTTTACGACGATGCCGGCCACCTGATCGCCGCGCCGCATTTTGACGAAAATCCTTGCCTGCATTTGCCGCAAACTGCGATCACCCGCTGGAATGGACTGCTTTTCGAAGCCGGCCGCGACATTGAAGCTGATTTAAAAGACTTGGGCGTCGCGCGCGATCTGGATTTTTCCGATTACGTTTTTCACAGCCAGCAGATCGAAAGTTACGAGGGCAACTGGAAGACCTTTATCGAGGTCTATCTGGAGGACTACCACGTCAACCCTTTCCATCCGGGCTTGGGGCGGTTTGTTGAATGCAAAGATCTGGCTTGGCAGTTTGGTGAGCGCTATTCGGTGCAGACGGTCGGCATCCGCAATGGGCTTGCACGTGCAGGCTCGCCCATTTACGAAAACTGGCACCGCGAAGTGCTGGCGCGGGGCGACGTGCCTTCTTTTGGTGCGATCTGGCTGACTTACTACCCGAATCTGATGGTGGAGTGGTATCCGCACACGCTGGTGATTTCAACCGTGCAGCCTGACGGGCCGCGCCGCTATCGCAATATCGTCGAGTTCTATTACCCGAAAGATATTGTCGAAAATGGTGCGGATTTCATCGCGGCTGAGCAGGCGGCTTATCAGGAAACGGCCGATGAAGACCGCATCATCATTGAGCGCATGGAAGCCGGTCGCGCCAGTTTGTATATGGTTGGGCGCAATGAGGTGGGGCCGTACCAGATGCCGATGGAGGCGGGGATGCAGCATTTTCATCGTTTTTGGCGTCGAGAGCTGGGTGAGTTGAGTTGACTGATCTGTGGTATCGGCGACGTTCGTCGAAATTCAGGTGTAACTGATATACGACAGCGCAGCCGGCTGGAGTATGATCGCGCCCTTGGCATATGGCTTGCTTGAGAAAGCCTCGCCGCCGCTTGCGGTAGTAAATTATTTTTCATTCAATGACTGTTTTTTGAAAAGGCAGCTTATTCATGCGAATGCTCACCAAAATTTTCGCCTTGCTCGCCGGTGTCGGCCTGCTGGCCTCGACCCCGGCCATGGCGCGGGACTGGAAAACCATCAAGAGCACCGGCACGATCATCGCCGTGACTGAAGGCGGTTTTTTTCCGTTTAACTACTACGAAGGCAAAAAGCTGACCGGCTTTGAAGTTGAGGTCGCCGAAGCCGTGGCCAAGCAACTGGGTCTGAAAATCGACTGGCGCGTGGTGGCTTTTGATGCGCAGCTCGCTGCCGTCAACCAAGGCCGTTTCGACTTTGCCATTGCTTCGCACGCGCATACGCCAGAGCGCGCCAAGGCAGTCGATTTTGCCGATCCGCATTACTGCACCGGCGGCCAGATTGTGGGCTACAAGAATGGCGCGCTGACCAGCGCAGCGCTCGCCGGCAAGACCATCGGCGTGCAGATCGCCACCAGCTATTTCGACAAGGCCAAGCAGATCCCCGGCGTTAAGGAAGTGAAGACCTACAAGTCCGATCCGGAAGCGTTTTCTGCACTGCGCGCCAAAAAGGTCGATGCCTGGATTTCCGACAAGTTCCTGATCAAGGAAACGCTGGAAAAGAACCCTAATCCGAATCTGGTGATTGGCGAGCAGGTGTTTGTTGAGCGCGTTTCGATGATCCTGCGCAAAAACAACCAGGAACTCAAAGCAGAGCTCAACCGCGGTCTGGCCGAAATCCTCAAAAACGGCACTTATCAGGCGATTTCCAACAAGTACTTCAAGACGGATATTTCCTGCCGTTGATCCGGGTTAGCAAGCGATGAATTTCACCAAAAAATACCCAGGCTGGACCATGTTCGCAGCCATGCTCGGGCTGTTGATTTTTCTGTGGGGGATGGCGCTGCCCTTGTCGCATGCGCCCGATCCCATCGGCTCGGCAGCGCAGCAGTTTGCCGAAGGCGCCCGTATTACGGTTTTGCTGACCGTGATTTCGGGTTCCATTGGCATTGTGCTGGGGATTCTGGCCGGTCTGGGCAAGCTCTCGCCGATTTGGCCGATTCGTTGGCTCTGCGATTTCTATGTCTGGTTGATCCGTGGCACGCCACTGCTTTTGCAGATTCTGTTTGTCTGGTTGGTGCTGCCACAGCTTTTGCCAGCATCGATCGAGATTTCGGATTTTGCCTGTGCAGCGACTGCGTTGGCGCTCAATATCGGCGCTTACAACACCGAATGTGTGCGTGCCGGCATTCTGGCCGTGCCACATGGTCAGGTTGAAGCGGCGCGCGCACTGGGCTTGTCTCCGGCTCAGACCTTTATCGACATCGTGTTGCCGCAAAGCCTGCGCGTGGCGCTGCCTGCTTTGGCCAATAACCTGGCTTCGCTGGTGAAAGATTCCTCGCTGGCTTACGCGATCAGCGTGGTGGAACTGACCATGATCGGTTACCGGATTCAGGCTGAAAGCTATCAGCCGATTCCGGTTTTCCTGACTGTGGCGGTGATCTATCTGATTCTGACCACCGCGTTTACTTCGCTGACTTCGGCACTCGAAGTCAAACTCGATGTCGGCCGCAAGCGCTAAGGAGATGACGATGCAAGAGAACAAACCCATCATCGAAGCGCGCAACGTTGAAAAGCATTACGGTGCTTTCCATGCTTTGAGGGGCGTATCGGCGACTTTTTATGAAGGCCAGGTCACGGCCATCATCGGGCCGTCTGGCTCGGGCAAGTCGACTTTCCTGCGCACGCTCAATCGCCTCGAAAAACACGATGGCGGCAACATCATCATCGATGGCATCGAGCTGAATGACGATGTGCGCAATCTGGATGCGATTCGTCGCGAAGTCGGCATGGTGTTTCAAAGCTTCAACCTGTTTTCGCACCTGACCATCCTGCGCAATGTGGCGCTGGCGCCGATCCGGGTGCGCGGCATGGGGCGCGAAGAGGCCGAAGCCAAGGCGCTGGCACTGCTGGATCGCGTGGGTCTGAAGGATCAGGCGCACAAGTATCCGGTGCAGCTTTCCGGTGGCCAGCAACAGCGCGTGGCGATTGCGCGCGCGCTGGCGATGGACCCGAAAGTTTTGCTCTTTGATGAGCCGACGTCCGCGCTCGATCCGGAAATGGTCAATGAAGTGCTTTTGGTGTTGCGGGAACTCGCGCACACCGGCATCACCATGCTGGTGGACACCCACGAAATGGGCTTTGCCCGTGAAGTGGCTGACCGGGTGATCTTCTTTGATCACGGCCAGATTCTGGAAGACGCCACGCCAGAGGCCTTTTTCAATAATCCGGAGCACGAGCGCGCCAACGCGTTTCTGGCGCAGGTTCGGCACGGCTTCTGATTAATTACTGGATTTGTCCTGTCGCACTGGTCGGGCCATGGTCCGGCCAGTTTGTTTTTGGAGGGAAATGATGATGAGTCATGATGTAATCGCCACGACTTTTCTGCTGCTCTTGCTGCTCGATCCGCTGGGCAATGTGCCGGTGGTGCTCTCGCTCTTGCGCGGCGTCGCGCCGGAAAAACAACGCTGGATTGTCACCCGCGAATCGCTGATCGCCGGGTTGACGCTGATCTTGTTTGTTTTTGTCGGTGACTGGTTGCTGGCGACGCTGCATTTGACTGCGCCGGCCTTGGAAATTTCGGGCGGACTGATCCTGTTTCTGATCGCATTGCGCATGGTTTTTCCGGCGCGCGCGCAAGAAGACAGCGATCCGGAATACGATCGCGATCCCTTGATTGTGCCTTTGGCGATTCCGATGATGGCCGGGCCTTCGGCCTTGGCGACTGTGCTGCTGACCTCGCGCCAAGCCGGGCAATCGTGGACGCTGCTGGCGGCGATTGTGCTGGCGATCGTGATGAATATTCTGGTGCTGCGCCAAGCGGGTCGTTTGGCACGCTTGTTTGGCAAGGCCGGCTTGGCTGCGATGGAGCGCCTGATGGGCTTGGCGCTGACCACGATTGCCGTACAGATGCTGATCTCCGGCATCCGCGTGGCGTTTTCACTGCCGGTGATGCCATGACCCGTACGCGCGCCAATACTTTGCTGCTGTTCGCGGCTTTGATCTGGGGGACGACTTTTGTCGCCCAATCGCTCGGCATGGCTGCGGTCGGGCCGTTCACGTTTACCGCCGTGCGTTTTCTGATGGGCTCGCTCGTCATTGTGCCGCTGGCGCTGCGCGAATATCGCCGCTTGCGCGGCAGCGGCGTGGTGCTGACGCGGCGCGATCTGGCCTCGTGGTGCGGGCTGGGCGTGGTGCTGTTTCTGGGCGTGAACTGCCAGCAGATCGGCCTGATGACGACGACGGTTTCTAATGCCGGTTTTCTGACTGCGCTCTATGTGCCCTTGGTGCCGCTGCTGTCCTGGCTGCTGTATCGGGAGCGCTTGAATCCTCTGATTTGGCCGGCGGTGATTGGTAGCCTGATCGGGACTTTCCTTCTGAGTGGCGGCCAGTTTTCGGCGCTGACGGTGGGCGATTATTGGGTGCTGCTCAGCACCGTGTTCTGGGGCTTTCATGTGCTCTGGGTTGGCCGTTTCGCGGCCAAGAAGGGCGCTCCGGTGCTGGTGGCTTTGACCCAGTTCCTGGTGTGCGGGGTTTTGTCGCTGGTGCCGATGTTGGCACAGGAAGCCGTGACCGCGAGCGGGCTGTGGCAGGCGACGCCGGCGATTCTGTACGGCGGTATTCTCTCGGTGGGCATTGCCTACACCTTGCAAGTGGTGGCGCAAAGCCATTCGCGCCCGGCTGATGCCGCCATCCTGTTGAGTTCCGAACTACTGTTCGCGGCTGTGGCGGGCGCGATCTGTCTGGGCGAAAAACTCAGCAGCATTCAGCTCATTGGCGGCGCGCTGATTTTTTCCTGCATTCTGGCGGTGCAGCTTTTGCCGCAGCCCGTAGCCAAGCCAGCCTAATCTGCGCGCACGATCTCATCGCGATAGTGCGCAAGATGCAGGCTGGTTTCGGTCTGCTGGATCGAGCGGATCAATCTGATCCGCTCGAGCACATTCGACATTTCCGTCAGACTTTCCGCGCGCAGTTCTGCGAGCAAATCCCAGCGTCCATTGGTGTCGTAAAGCCGCACCACGCCCGGTTCACCCAGCAAACTGGCGATCACCGAGCGCGTTTCGTTGCCGGCCACCACAATGCTCATCCACGCGCGGATTTCGTTGGCTTGCGTGTCCGGGCGCAAGAGCACGGTGTAGCCGACGATGGTGCCGGCGTTTTCCAGCTTGCTGATCCGATTGGTGACTGTGCCGCGTGAAACTTTGAGCTTGTGGGCAAGGTCGGCGATGCTCATGCGCGCATTGCTGCGCAACAGGCTGATGAGTTGCTGGTCTAGCGCATCCATATTGTCATTCCGCTAATTGTTTCTGTCATTTTGCATGATTCTTTGCGAATTTGATGCATTCTGTGCCGTTTTGCTTGGCATGGATTTCGGCGAAGATGGGGCAAGTCCTTCACTGAGCCTGCGACATGCCAGCAAACCATCAAATTCAAACCCGCTTTCTGAGCGCTGAGGCCGCCGCGAGCCTGATTAGCCGCGCCGGCATTGGCCGCTGTCTTTCTGAAATGGCGGCGTACCTGGAGGCCGATTACCGGCGCTGGAGCGAATTCGAAAAATGCGCGCGGGTGGCCAATCATTCGCACGATGGCGTGATTGAGCTGATGCCGATTTCCGATGCCGCGCTCTACACCTTCAAATACGTCAACGGCCACCCGAAGAACTACCGCTTCGGCCTGCCGACGGTGATGGCCTTTGGCGTGCTCGCCGAAGTCGATACCGGCGCGCCGGTGTTTGTCAGCGAGTTGACGCTGACCACGGCGCTGCGCACCGCCGCCATGTCGGCCTTGGCCGCCCGCGTGCTGGCGCGCCCGAACAGCCGCAAGATGGCGCTGATCGGCAATGGCGCGCAGAGCGAGTTCCAGGCGCTGGCTTTTCACTACCTGCTCGGCATCACCGAATTTCATCTGTTCGATACCGATCCGGCGGCGACCGAGAAACTCGCTGGCAATCTGGCCAGACTGGGTCTGAATGCCATTCGTTTTCCCGATACGCGCTCGGCCGTGAAGGGGTGTGACATCGTCACCACGGTCACGGCTGACAAGACCAATGCAATCATCCTGACGCCCGACATGATCGAACCGGGCATGCACATCAATGCCGTTGGCGGCGATTGTCCGGGCAAGACCGAGCTCGCTGCGGGCGTGCTGGAACTGGGGCGCGTGTTCGTCGAATACGAGCCGCAGACGCGCGTCGAGGGCGAAATCCAGCAGATGCCGGCTGATTTTGCGGTCACCGAATTCTGGCGTGTGCTCTCTGGTGCGGCGTCGGGGCGAACGTCGATGGATGAAATCACGATTTTCGACTCGGTCGGCTTTGCGCTGGAGGATTATTCGGCACTACGCTTGATGCGGGCGCTCGCGCAGGAATTTGACGAGGACGAGGCGATTTCGCTGATTCCGCAACTGACTGATCCTAAAAATCTTTTTGGGTTTCTTTCCCGCTAATCAAAATCTGGTCGCGAGCCTTGCCGGCTGCGCGGCCGGCAAGAGGAGACACGATGCGACCTGTGAGCATCATCGGCGCGCCGACCGATATCGGCGCAAGTGTGATTGGCCCGCGCATGGCGCCCGAAGCCTTGCGTGCAGCAGGCATTGTTGAAGCAGTTTCCCGCTATGGCTGCGCGGTGGCGGGCAGGGGCAATCTTACCGGGCCGCGCAATCCCGATCAGTCGCCCGTCAACGGCCTGCGTCATCTGCCTGAAGTCGCCGCTTGGAACCGGGCGGTGCATGAGGCGGTTTACCGTGAACTCGGCTTGGGGCGCTTGCCCCTGATGCTGGGCGGCGATCATTCGCTGGCCATCGGTTCGATCAGCGCGGTCGCGCGCCACTGCCGCGAAAAAGGGCAGAAGCTGCGCGTGCTGTGGTTCGATGCGCACGCCGACTTCAATACTTCGGCGATCACGCCTTCGGGCAATATCCACGGCATGCCGGTGGCTTGCCTGTGTGGCCATGGCCCGGATGAGCTCGTCAATCTGGTCGTCGACGGCCCGGCGATTTCGGCGGCGGAAATCCGTCAGATCGGTATCCGCAGCGTCGATGAAGGCGAAAAGCGCTTTCTGCGCGACGAAGGCGTCGAGGTTTTCGACATGCGCTACATCGACGAAATCGGCATGCGCCACACGCTGGAACTCGCGCTCGCCGATCTCGATGACAACACCCATCTGCACGTCAGTCTGGATGTCGATTTTCTCGATCCGCAGATCGCGCCCGGCGTCGGCACCACGGTGGCGGGCGGCCCGACTTACCGCGAAGCGCAGCTCTGTATGGAAATGGTGGCCGATACGGGGCGGCTCGGCTCGCTCGATATTGTCGAGCTCAACCCCGCGCTCGATCACCGCAATATGACGGCCGAGCTGGCGGTTGATCTGGTCGAAAGCCTTTTCGGCAAGAGCACGCTGCTGCGCATGCATGGCGGCAATCGCCCGGCGTAGAATGCCGACTCTGACGAATAGTCGTGATTTGAGTTGATGATGCTGAAGCGGATTTATTCTTCCGGGCCGTTCTGGATGGTGGTGGCGACGCTCTGTTTTGCGACGATGGGCGTCTTTGTGAAGCTCGGCAGTCAGGATTTTTCGACTGGCGAGCTGGTGTTCTACCGCAGCCTCGTCGCGCTCGTCATGATCTATGTGAGCGTGCGTGTGCAAGGCGGCGGGCGCTCGCTCAAAGTGCCGCCTACGCTTTTGCGCCTGCATCTGACCCGCAGCATTGTTGGCACGAGTTCGATGCTGCTGCTTTTTTACGCGATTGCCCATTTGCCGCTGCCGACCGCGGTGACGCTCAACAACACTTCGTCGATTTTCCTGATGCTGATCTCGGTGCTCTGGTTGCGCCAGCGCCCCGGACGCATGCAGATCGTGGCCATCCTCTTGGGTTTTGCCGGCGTGGGCTTGCTGTTGCGCCCTTCGTTTTCTGGATCGCAGTGGCTGGCGTGCCTGATTGCGCTGACCTCCGCTTTTGGCGGCGCGATCGCGCTGTATAACGTGCGTGAGCTGGGCAAAGCGGGCGAGCCCGAATGGCGCACCGTGTTTTATTTTTCGGTCGCCGGCATTGGCGTGGCGCTAATCTGGATGCTGTTTGAACAAAGACCGCTCGCAAAGATCACATTCGAAAACATCGGTTATCTGCTGGGCATGGCGGTTTGCGCAACGAGTGGGCAGTTGTGCCTGACGCGCGCCTACCAGCGCGGACGCTCGCTGGTGGTGGCAAGTCTTAACTATCTGAACGTGATGTTTTCTTCGCTCTTTGGCGTCTTGATCTGGAACGACAGCTTGCCGCTGCTCAGTTATGTGGCGATGA
>CAXYUI010000047.1:0-9375 GCA_964291975.1 uncultured Formivibrio sp.
GTGCGAGGGGTCACCCCGCTTCGCGGGTGGGGTTTGCCATCAATCTGAAACCTTTATTGGGTCGCGAGCCGCTGGCGACGCGACTCAGACAGCACGATGCCGGTCGCCACCGAAACATTCAGGCTTTCCACCGAGCCGAACATGGGGATCGACACCAGGGTATCGCAATGCTCGCGCGTCAGCCGGCGCATGCCCTGCCCTTCTGAGCCCAGCACCCAAGCCAGCGGCCCGGTCTGGTTGAATTCGTACAAGCTGCAATCGCCATCAGCCGCCGTGCCCACGATCCAGACGCCAGCGTCTTTCAGTTCGCGCAGCGTGCGCGCGAGATTGGTGACGGTGACATAGGGAATCACTTCCGCTGCGCCGCAAGCTACTTTCGATACCGTCGCGTTAATGCCGACCGATTTATCTTTGGGTGCGATCACGGCATGCACGCCCATCGCATCGGCCACACGCAGGCAAGCGCCCAGATTGTGTGGATCAGTAATGCCATCCAGCACCAGCAAAAACGGCGGCTCGCTCAGGTTTTCCAGCACATCGTCCAGATCGACATAGCTCTTGCCGGCGTCGATCAGCGCAGCCACGCCCTGATGGCGCGGGCTCGCCGCAAGACCCGTCAGGCGTTCGGGACCAATCGCATGAATCTTGCTGCCGAGATTTTCTGCCAGCGACACCAAATCGCGCATGCGCGGATCCTGGCGACCCGTGGCGATATACAGTTCAACAACGCTGTCAGGCTGATGGCGCAGACGGCTGGTAACGGCATGAAAGCCGTGGATGATTTTCTTTTGCATGGATACTTTCAGGCTTCAAAAGACGTGGATTTTTCCCACACGTCACGGAAATTGGCCGCCGCTTGCGGGCGACCATAAAAATAACCCTGGCCAATTTCACAGCCCGCATGGCGCAGGAAACTGGCTTGCTTTTCGTTTTCGATGCCTTCTGCGACGATTTGCAACTGCATTCGCCGCGCGAGCGCGACAATCGCATCAATGATGGCGTTGCTGTCTTCGTCATCAGGCACATGCTCGACAAAATGGCGGTCAATTTTAAGACAATCGACCGGATAATCTTTCAGGTTGGCCAGTGAAGAATACCCCGTGCCAAAGTCATCCACCGCAATGCGGATGCCCATTTCACGCGCCTGAGTCAACACAGTGATCGCATCCTTCTGATTTTCCATCAGCATGCTTTCGGTGATTTCCAATTCCAGACGGCAAGGCTCTATGCCGGTCTCGGCGATAATCTCGCGCAGTAAGGGTAATAGTTCGCCCCGCGTCACCTGGGTCGCCGACAAATTAACGGCAACGCGAGGAACATCGTAACCGCTGGCGCGCCAACTGGCGAGCTGGCGACAAGCTTGGCGCAAAACCCATTCGCCAATCGGCACGATCAAGCCCGAAGCTTCGGCCAGCGGGATAAAACTACCCGGCGGCACCATGCCCAATTCGGGGTGTTCCCAGCGCACCAAGGCCTCCAAGCCCAGCAAGGTTTCGCCCTGCAACGCATATTGCGGCTGATAGTGCAGTACGAACTCTTCACGCTGAATGGCCGTGCGTAAACTGGCTTCCAAACGAGTGGTTTCACTGCGCCGCTGATCGAGTTCATCGGCAAAAAATTGATAAGTATTCTTGCCAATTTCCTTGGCGCGATACATCGCCATGTCAGCCGTGCGCATCAATTCGCTCGCCCCACGCGCATCTTGCGGATAACGGCTGATGCCAATACTGCAAGTCACCGCCAACTCATGCCCGCACACCACGCACGGTCGGGATAATTCAAAAGCAACCCGTTCAGCAATTTCAGCCAGCACTTTCTGCGGCGGCGGACTTTCAATGAGCACCGTAAACTCATCCCCGCCCAAACGCGCGATCGTGTCGGTTTGCTTAAGGCAATGGCGCAAACGCAAGGCGATCACCTGCAATAGTTCATCGCCAATTGCATGACCCAATGTGTCATTGATGTATTTGAAACGATCCAAATCGATAAAGAACAGAACCAGCTCGCTCGATAGCACGCTGGCATAACTCACCGCATCTTCCATCTTCTTGTGAAAGGCAGAGCGATTAAACAGCTGCGTCAGCGCATCGCGCTCCGCCATGAATTGCAGCCGCGATTCTGCTTCTTTACGAGCCGTGAAATCACTGAATACCCCGACATAGTGGCTGGTGATCCCTGCCGGATTGGCCACACCACTAATCGACAACCAAGCCGGATAGAATTCACCTGATTTGCGCCGATCCAGCATTTCGCCATGCCAAAAACCATCGCGCTCCAGATGAATGCTGATTTCGCGCACCAATTGATCGGCCCGCTCATCCGACCAGAACATCCGTGAAACCTTGCCAATGGCTTCGTGTGGCTCGTAACCGGTGATTTTGGTAAAGGCGGGATTGACCGCAATGATGCGCGCTTGCGCATCTGTCATCAAAATGCCTTCCGAAGCGTTTTCAAACACTTGATTGGCCAAGCGCAATTGCTCTTCAGCAGCCAGCTGCGCGGTAATATCGGTGGCCACCACACCGCGCCCGACGCCATCGTGTTCACGCAAAGGGAATTCAACACAAGACAGGGTGCGCAACGACCCATCTTGCTTAATTTGCCACAGGAAAGATTCGCCCAATGCTTTACCGCGATCCGCCAAGCCCAGCTCTGCGCAGATCGAACTCACCGGGCGCCCCATGATCGCGGCTGATTCGCGCTCAATCAGGCGCAAAAAGGCTTGGTTCGCAAACGAAAAACGTCCTTGCGCATCTTCAAGAAAAACAGGGGTCTGCAGCGCATCGAGCACATCACGCCGTTTTTGAGCTTCCACCACACAAGTTTGGGTACGGACAGCAGCCAAGGCGCGCCAAAAAAACAGGGAAACAAGCAGAACGCCCGCCACGAGCACATAGACCTGCCCGCCCGGCACGAAGCGATCGACTATTGCGCCCCCTCCGATGAGGGCGAGCAACAGGAAAAAATGAAAGATCGCCTGGCTGCGAGCGGCTTGCATGAGACGGGCCAAAAAACTGGATTCGCGAATCATTCTTGAATCGGCATTAAATTGCAATGACACCGCATTGCGCTGCGGCAGGAAATGCATCGAATGATACAATTGCCGCTTCGCAGTTCCGCCATCCTGCCCGAATCCATGCCATTGCCCGCTTTGCCCCGCCCGCACGAACGCCTGCAAATTGCCTCGCCACACGGCTCGGCCGACAGCCTTGTGCTGGCGGAGTATGCAAACCTCGCACGCCCTTTGCTGATTCTGACGGCAAGTGCGCAGTCCGCCTTGCGGCTGCGGGATGAAATCGCTTTTTTTGCTCCGCAAAAAACAGTCGTGCTACTCCCGGACTGGGAAACGCTGCCCTATGACCATTTTTCGCCGCACCATGAGCTGATTTCTGAGCGGCTCGCGAGCCTGTGGCAGATCCGCAGCAACGAAGCCGATGTCGTCATCGTCCCCTTGCAAACCGCGATGGGGCTGCTACCGCCGCTTGAATACCTGACGGCCTATTCCTTCTTCATCAAGAAGGGGCAGAAATTCGACGCCGAAAAACTGCGCGCCGATCTGGCAATGGCAGGCTACAGCCATGTCACACAGGTGTACGGGCCGGGTGAATTTTCGATCCGCGGCGGGCTGATTGATTTGTTCCCGATGGGCTCGCCGCTGCCTTACCGCATCGATCTCTTTGACGACGAGATCGAGTCGATCCGCACTTTCGATGTCGACACCCAGCGCAGCCTGTATCCGGTACCCGAAATCCGCCTCTTGCCGGCGCGCGAATTCCCGCTCGACGAAGGCGGTCGCAGCAAATTCCGCCAGCGCTTCCGCGAAGTCTTCGAGGGCGATCCGTCCAAATGTCGTCTGTACAAAGACATGAGCGCGGGCAGCACGCCGGCCGGCATCGAATACTATCTGCCGCTGTTTTTTGACAGTACGGCCACGCTGTTCGACTACTTGCCCACCGACACCGTGATTGCCTTGCAAGGCGATATCCACTCAGCGGCCGCGCAGTTCTGGCTCGATGTACAGGAACGCTACAAGCTCTCTATGGGCGACAAGGATCGCCCCACGCTCGCGCCGTCTGAGCTTTTCCTCGCGCCCGATGCGCTGTTCGCACGCGCCAAAGACTATCGCCGCATCGAACTGACCCAGAACCTCCCTCAAACCGAGGCAGAAGCGAATCTGGCCAACCCCTTACCCGACCTCGCCGTCGACCGCCGCGCCGAAAACCCGCTCAAAAAACTGCAGGATTTCGTCGCCAACCATCCGGGGCGCATCTTGATCTGCGCCGAAAGCCTGGGTCGGCGCGAAACCATGCTGCAGTATTTTGCCGAGTACGGCGTCAAGCCGGCGCTGGCTGAATCCTGGGTCGACTTTAACGCTCAAACCGCTGCGTTCACCCTGATCGCTGCGCCCTTATTCAATGGTTTCACGCTCAGCGAAAACCAGCTTGCCATTGTCACCGAGGCCAATCTTTACCCCAGTGCGACACAAAGTCGCGGGAAAAAACAGCAAAAGCGCAGCAATACCGACGCCATGCTGCGCGATCTGTCTGAACTCAAGATTGGCGATCCGGTCGTGCATGAGGCGCACGGCATTGGCCGCTATCAGGGTCTGATTTCGATGGATCTGGGCGAAGGCGCCACTGAGCTGCTGGTGCTCGAATACTTTGGCAACGACAAGCTCTATGTGCCGGTTTCGCAGCTGCATGTGATCAGCCGCTACTCGGGCGGCGCGTCGGACGCGGCACCGTTGCACAAACTCGGCGCCGGCGCCTGGGAAAAAGCCAAGCGCAAGGCGGCCGAGCAAGTCCGCGATACTGCGGCCGAATTGCTGAATCTCTACGCCCGCCGCGCCGCACGTGTCGGCCACGCTTTTGAGTGGTCGCACCACGATTACGAAGCCTTTGCCGAAGGCTTTGGCTTCGAAGAAACACCCGATCAGGCTGCGGCCATCGAAGCCGTACTGATCGACATGCGCGTCGAAAAACCGATGGATCGCCTTGTCTGCGGCGATGTAGGTTTCGGCAAGACCGAAGTCGCGCTGCGCGCCGCTTTTGCAGCAGTCGCCGGCGGCAAACAGGTGGCTGTGCTTGTGCCGACGACCCTCTTGGCAGAACAACACTTCCAGACCTTTGCCGACCGCTTTGCCGACTGGCCGGTCAAGATCGTCGAGTTGTCGCGCTTTCGCTCACAAAAGGAAACCACCGCTGCACTCAAGGGGCTGGAAGACGGCAGCGTCGACATCGTGATCGGCACGCACAAGCTCGTGCAGCCCGATGTGAAATTCAAACAGCTGGGCCTCGTCATCATCGACGAAGAACACCGTTTCGGCGTGCGCCACAAAGAACAGTTGAAAGCCCTGCGCGCCGACGTCGATGTGCTAACGCTGACCGCGACGCCTATCCCCAGAACTTTGGCAATGAGCCTGGAAGGGCTGCGCGATTTCTCGGCGATCGCCACCGCGCCCTCCAAGCGCCTCGCGGTCAAAACTTTTGTCGCCAAGTATTCCGACGGCGTGATCCGCGAAGCCGTGCTGCGTGAACTCAAGCGCGGCGGGCAGGTTTTCTTCCTGCACAACGAAGTCGACACCATCGAGAACATGCGCGAGAAGCTCACTGCCCTCTTGCCCGAAGCCCGCGTCGGCGTGGCGCACGGCCAGATGAAGGAGCGCGAACTCGAACATGTGATGCGCGACTTCTACCAGCAGCGCTTCAATATCCTGCTCTGCACCACGATCATCGAAACCGGCATCGACATTCCGAACGCCAACACAATTCTGATGAACCGCGCCGATAAATTCGGGCTGGCGCAATTGCACCAGATGCGCGGCCGCGTCGGCCGCTCGCACCATCAGGCTTACTGTTATCTGCTGGTCCCCGAACCCGAAGCGCTAACGCCCGCAGCGCAAAAGCGGCTCGATGCGATCCAGGCCATGGAAGAACTCGGCGCGGGCTTTTATCTGGCCATGCACGATCTGGAAATCCGTGGCGCGGGCGAAGTGCTGGGTGATTCGCAGTCGGGCGAAATGCAGGAAATCGGTTTTGCGCTGTACACCCAAATGCTCAAAGAGGCCGTCAAGGCGCTCAAATCGGGCAAAGAGCCCGATCTGACCCAGCCGCTGGGCGTTACCACCGAGATCAATCTGCACGCGCCGGCGCTGCTGCCGGAAGACTACAGCCCGGACGTCAACGAGCGGCTCTCGCTCTATAAGCGCCTAGCCAACTGCGAAAGCGGCGATGACATCGACGATCTGATGCAGGAATTGGTCGATCGTTTTGGCATGTTGCCCGACGCGGCCAAAGTCTTGCTCGACTGCCACCGCCTGCGCCTCTTGGCGCGCCCGCTCGGCATCCAGAAAATAGACGCGGCCGACACCGCGATTGTGATTACCTTTGCCAAAACCACGCCGGTTGAGCCATATACGATTCTGAAACTCATCCAGAGCAAGAAGAACTACAAGCTCGCCGGTCAGGACCGTCTGCGCATCGAAGGCAACTGGCCCGAAGCCATCATGCGCACGGTGCGGATCAAGGAAGTTCTCAAGGAATTGCAACCGTAACCCGACTCGACACAAGGAAAACAACATGGCACTGACCGACACTCAGCTCGACGAACTCAACGACTTTCTGCTTTCGGACGACACGCCCGAAGAAACCATGGACATCGAAATGCTCGATGGCTTTCTGGTGGCCGTGGCCATCGGCCCGGAAGAAATTAGCGAGACTGAATGGCTGCCGCAGGTTTTTGGCGGGGAAATCCCCGCGAGCGCCACACCGGAAAAACTTGAGTTGATTCGTCTCTTTGCCAAGGAGATTGCCGGGAAGTTCGCGCCCAAGAACCGGGAAAACATGGGTGACGAGCCGCTCTACTATCCGCTGGTGCTGGAACCTGAGGAGCTTGATACGGACGACGCCGAAGAAGAATGGGTCGATCACTTGGGCGAATTCTGGGCTTCGGGCTTCCGTGGCGGCATGTTGCTGCGCCAACAGGTTTGGGTCGATTTCATTAATGAAGACAATGACTTTGGCGACCTCGTCAACACCATCGGCATGCTGGAATTCGGCTGCCATCCGGAACGCCAGAGCGAAGAACTGTCGCGTGAAATGCGCGAAAAAGTGCTCGAAGAATTGCCGTGGATCGTCGAAGACATCATGGCTGCCTGGCTCAACCGCAAATTCGGCCGCGTTGAAACCGTGGTCAATGAAAGCCCCAAGGTCGGCCGCAACGACCCCTGTCCGTGCGGCAGCGGCAAGAAATACGAAAAGTGCTGCGGCAAGTAAGCAAAAAGCCTTGGTTTTGACCAAGGCTTTTTTATATCCACCGCTTATTCGCCGTCGCGATGCTTTTGCATCAGCCGCCCGTAATGCGCGGCTGAATAACTGAAGTTGGCGATTTCATCTTCCGTGAGCACCCGCACCTCTTTCACCGGCCTCCCCAAGTACAGATAACCCGAGCGCAGCACCTTGCCCGGCGGCACCAGCGAACCCGCGCCTATCATCACCTTGTCTTCAATCACCGCTCGGTCGAGCACGATCGTGCCCATGCCGATCAGGCAGTCGTTGCCGATGGTGCAACCGTGCAGAATCACGCCGTGCCCCACCGTGACGCGGTCGCCAATCACCACCGGCGCGCCTTCGGGGTCATCGGCGCGCTTATGCGTGACATGGATGCAGGAATTGTCCTGCACGTTGGAATCGCGCCCGATGCGGATAAAGTTCACATCGCCGCGCAGCACCGCGCACGGCCAGATCGAGGTGTTTTCGCCCAACACCACATCGCCGATGACCTGCGCGCTGTCGTGCACCCAGGCGCCCGTGCCGATTTGGGGTTCAATGCCGTCAAACTTGCCGATTGCCATGATTGCTCCTGCCTTGTAATTTGCGGGTTTTGCGCCCATCTGGGCTTCGAACGCATTCTAAACGAGGTTGGCTTAATGACGTCCCCCATGAATCCCCTGCTCGATTTTTCCGGTCTGCCGCGCTACGACGAAATCCGCGCCGAACACATCACCCCGGCGCTTGATGTCCTGCTGGAAAACGCCCGCGCGGCCATTACTGCCGCCGAATCCGTCAGCGAACCGAATTGGGACAACTTCGTTGAACCGGCGGAAGACGCGATGGAGCGCCTGTCGCGCGCCTGGAGCATCGCTGGGCATTTGGAAAGCGTGGTGAATTCGCCCGAGCTGCGCGAAGCCTACAACGGGAATATCGCGCGCATTTCCAACTTTTACACCGAGCTTGGCCAGAACGAGAAACTCTACGCCGGCTACAAGGCGCTGGCCGCCAGCGCTGAATTTGCCGGCTACAGCGCAGCGCGCAAAACCATCGTCGAACATGCCGTGCGCGATTTTCGCCTCTCTGGCGCGGAGCTGCCCGCCGAGCAAAAAGCGCGCTTTATGGAAATCGCCGAGCGCGCTTCCGAGCTGACCAACCGCTTCTCGCAAAACGTGCTCGACGCGACTGATGATTTCGCGCTCTACATCGACGATGAAACCCGCCTCAAAGGCCTGCCCGCCGACTGGATCGCCGCCGCGCGCGCACAAGCCGAAGCCGACAACCGCAAGGGCTGCAAGATCACGCTCAAAGCGCCGAGCTATATCCCGGTTATGCAATTCGCCGAAGACCGCCGTCTGCGCGAGCAGCTTTACACGGTGTATGTGACTCGCGCTTCCGAATTCGGGCTGGGTCAGTTCGACAACGGCCCGCTCATCAGCGAAATCCTCGCCCTGCGTCAGGAAGCTGCGCAATTGCTGGGTTTCAACACCTTTGGCGAAGAATCGCTCGCCACCAAAATGGCCGACAACCCTGCCGAGGTGCTGCAATTTTTGCGCGATCTCGCCGCCCGCGCCCAGCCCTTTATGCGCTCGGATCGCGCCGAGATGAATGCCTATGCGCGCGAAGTGCTGGGTTACAAAGAGCTGGAGCCTTGGGATGTCGGCTTTATTGCCGAGAAAATCCGCGAACAGAAATATGCGTTTTCCGAGCAGGAAGTGAAGCAGTACTTCACCGAACCGACCGTGCTCTCGGGCCTCTTTCACCTGATCGAAACGCTGTACGGCCTGCAGTTCGTGCCGGGCGAAGCACCGGTCTGGCATCCAGATGTGAAGTACTTCGAGCTGCGCAACCGGGATGGTTCTGAAGTCGGCGGCCTGTATCTTGACCTCTATGCGCGCGCAGCCAAGCAAGGCGGCGCATGGATGAACGATGTCCGCGGTCGCCGCAAGCGCGCTGACGGCAGCATCCAGACACCGATTGCCCTCGTGGTTTGCAACTTTGCCGCCGGCGTCGATGGCAAACCGGCGTTGTTGCCGCACGACGATGTCATCACCCTTTTCCACGAGTTCGGCCACGTCGTGGACCTGTTCACGGTGCCCGGATTTGT
>CAXYUI010000048.1:0-9363 GCA_964291975.1 uncultured Formivibrio sp.
CCACGCCGTGCAGGCCGCCCGAAACCTTGTAGCTGTTCTGGTTGAACTTGCCGCCCGCGTGCAGCACGCACATGACGATTTCGGCGGCCGAGCGCTTGGGTTCGTGCTTGTCATCGAACTTCACGCCGGTCGGAATGCCGCGACCGTTGTCGGTGACCGAGATCGAATTGTCGGCGTGGATGGTCACGACGATGTCGTCGCAATGGCCGGCGAGCGCTTCGTCAATCGCGTTATCGACCACTTCGAACACCATATGGTGCAGACCCGTGCCGTCGGAGGTATCGCCGATATACATGCCGGGGCGCTTGCGAACCGCTTCCAGGCCTTCAAGTTGCTGGATGGAGTCTTCGTCGTAGCCGGCGCTGATTTGTGCGGCGGTTTGCGGCAATTCGTTGTGTTGATCGCTCATTTTTTATTCAAACCCACTTGAAACAGGTGATGTCCAGAAAGGACAAAAGGTCGGGCGCTCGCCCGACCTTGCTGGTGATGCGGCCGACTTAGATCCGCATCGGCATCACGATGTATTTGAAATGCGCATTGTCGGGGATGGTGACCAGCACGCTGGAGCCGACATCGCCAAACGAGAAATGGAAGGTTTCCACGCTCATATTGGTCAGCACGTCGAGCAGGTACTGGATATTGAAACCGATATCGAGCGGGGTGTTGGCGTAGCTGACTTCCACTTCTTCCTGCGCTTCTTCCTGCTCGTTGTTGTTGCAAATGATCTTGAGCAGGTTTTCGGTGACGACCAGACGCACACCACGGAATTTTTCGTTCGACAGAATGGCGGCGCGCTGCATGGCAGCCAGCAGTGCCTGACGGTCAAGCACCATCAGTTTGTCGTTGCCAGCCGGGATCACGCGGTTGTAATCGGGGAACTTGCCGTCGACGACCTTGCTGTGGATCACCACTGAACCGAAGGCAAACTTGACCTGATTGCCGGCGATGTCGATCGCGACTTCATCATCGGTGTCGGCGAGCAGTTTGTAGAGTTCCAGAATCGTCTTGCGCGGCAGGATGACTTCGTTTTTTTCGAAGCTGCTGGTGAGCTCGGCCGAGGCAAACGCGAGGCGGTGGCCGTCGGTGGCGACGAGCTTGAGCAGGCTGCCTTCGGTCACAAACAAAAGGCCATTGAGGTAGTAGCGGATGTCCTGATGCGCCATGGCGAACTGGGCGCGGGCGAGCAGGGCTTTGAGCTGGCCTTGCGGCATGCGAATGGTCGCGCGCAAATTGGTGTCGACCGCCAGTTGCGGGAAGTCGGCGGCCGGCAGGGTCTGCAACTGGAAGCGGCTCTTGCCGGCTTTGATCGTCAGACGGCCTTCGGATTCTTCGAGCGAGACCACGGTCTTGTCGGCAATCGCGCGCAGGATGTCGGACATCTTCTTGGCGGCGACGGTGATCGCAAAATCGTTACCGGAGAAGCCTTCGGTCTGCTGGCTGGTGATCTGGATTTCCAGATCGGTGCCGGTAAAGGTCAGCGCATCGCCTTCCTTTTTAATCAGCACGTTCGAGAGAATCGGCAGCGTGTGACGGCGTTCAACAATGCCGGTGACGGTGGCGAGCGGCTTCAGGAGCGCGTCGCGTTCAGCTTGCAGCAGTTGCATGGCACCTCTTCCAGATAGGGTTTTGTTCGGGCGATTTTAACCTGATTTAACGGCTTACAGGCGGCTTAGTTTCTGAGCATTTCGAGTAACACTGCGTACTCGTGTGCAAGTGTTTGATCGGACTGGCGCAGGTCTTCAATGGTGCGGCATGCGTGCAACACCGTGGTGTGATCGCGACCGCCAAACGCATCGCCAATCGCGGGCAGCGACATCTGGGTGAGTTCCTTGGTCAGCGCCATGGCCATCTGGCGCGGGCGAGCAATATCGCGCGTGCGCTTTTTGGAGTGCATGTCGGCGATCTTGATCTTGCAGTAGTCGGCCACGGTTTTCTGGATATGCTCAACCGTGATCTGCCGGTTGCTCGCGGCCAGGATGTCCTTGAGCGCTTCCTTGGCCGCATCCATGGTGATCGGCTGGTTGGTGAAGCGGGCATAGGCGAGCACGCGCTTGAGTGCGCCTTCGAGTTCGCGCACGTTGGAGCGGATGCTTTTTGCGATAAAGAAAGCCACATTGGCGTCGAGTTTGAAATGCTCGGCCTCGGCTTTTTTCAACAGAATCGCCACGCGCATTTCCAGTTCCGGCGGCTCGATCGCGACGGTCAGACCCCAGGAAAAACGCGAAGTAAGACGTTCTTGCAGGCCTTCGATTTCGCGCGGGATCCGATCGGACGTAATGATGATCTGCTTGCCGCCTTCAACGAGAGCATTGAATAGATAGAAGAATTCTTCCTGCGTGCGGTCTTTGTTCACAAAGAACTGGATGTCGTCGACCAGCAGTACGTCGAGCGAATGGTAATGGCGCTTGAATTCATCAAACGCCTTGCGCTGATAGGCCTTCACCACATCCTGCACATATTTTTCCGCATGGATGTAGCGGATCTTGGCGTGCGGATTTTGCTGGTGGATGTGGTTGCCAATCGCCTGAATCAAGTGGGTCTTGCCCAAGCCAACGCCGCCGTAGACAAAGATCGGGTTGTAGCTCGAACCCGGATGGCTGGCGACCTGCTGCGCAGCGGCGCGCGCGAGCTGGTTGGCTTTACCGGTAACAAGGGTTTCAAAAGTGAACAGCGGGTTGAGTCGCGTGGTTTCGTGATGGGCTGCGTCAGCGCCAAAACGCTCGACAGGCTTGGCGGTTGCCGTCGCGGTCGGTGCGGAAGAGGCGGGTCGGGGCGTTTTCGGTGCGGCCGATGCTTTGGCGGCCGCCTTGCCTGCACCGACTTTCAGTTCGATGCTGGGGATGGTGTCGCCGCATAGTTCGCAGACCACCGCTTCGATTTGCGGCAGAAAACGTTCACGGATGAATTGCAGAAAAATCTGGTTGGGAACGCCGATCGTCAAGGTGTCGTCGACCAGTGTGGCCGTGAGGGGCTTGATCCAGATATTGAACTGACTCGGATTGATGCTGCCTTCGAGTGTGGCCAGGCAGTTTTGCCAAAGATTGTCCATGACAGTAGAGCCAATTCCTTTGGGCAAAAGCAATGCGCGTCCGGGGTGTGACCGGACAGGGGCAAGCTTGTGCGGGTTTTGAGGGAATGGCCGATTCTAACCGCAAACGCCGGACTTATCCACAGGCTGGCGTGCGATGCATCAAAACCGAACTTCGGTTGACAAGCGCGGGCAAACGCTGTGTAATCGCACGTTTGCTGCATTTCTGCCATTTAGGGATTCAAAATCATGAAGCGTACTTTCCAACCTTCCGTTATCCGCCGCAAGCGCACCCACGGCTTTCGTGCTCGTATGAAGACCCGTGGTGGTCGTGCTGTGATCAATGCACGTCGCGCCAAGGGCCGCAAGGTTCTGAGCGCCTGATTCAGGTGCGTGAGCTCGAGCTTTGTCTCGCGCGATGAAATATGCCTTTCCGCGCGAAAGGCGATTGCTGAAAACGGATGATTTTTCATCCGTTTTTAGTTTGCGCTGCGCAGTGACCGGAACGTTCTTCCAGTTATTCGGACGTGCGCAGGCTGGCGCCCCAGCGCGACTGGGCGTCGTGGTTGGGCGCAAGGCCGACAAGCGTGCCGTGGCGCGCAACTACATCAAGCGCACCGTGCGTGAAACTTTCCGCGTAGAAGCAGAAAGCTTGGCAGGGCTGGATGTAATTGTGCGTGCGCGCAAATCTTTTTCCCGCGCCGAAGGGGCTGCTGCCCGCGCTGAGCTGTTGGCGTTATTGGCTCGTTTGCGTCGTAAATGTCCCGCCTAGCTGTTCTTCTGATCCGTTTTTACCAGCTGGCGATCAGCCCGTTGCTGGGTCCGCGTTGCCGTTATCATCCCACCTGCTCCGAATATGCGATTGAGGCTTTGCGCCGCTATGGCATCATCAAGGGCGGCTGGCTTACAATCCGCCGACAGGGGCGCTGCCACCCTTGGGGTGGTTCGGGCCATGATCCGGTGCCTTGAATCTATCTGGAATCAAATAAATGGATAACAAACGACTGTTGGTTTTCGGCGTGCTTGCGCTGGCCCTGTTTTTTGGTTGGGAAGCATGGCTGAAAAGCCGTTATCCCGAGATGTACGCTACGCCCAATGCATCGGCGCCGGCCGCCGCTTCCGGCGCTCAGGCGCAGGCCGCGCCGGCTTCGGATGTCACGGTCTTGCCGCGTGGGCAGCGTATCAGCGTGCGTACCGATCTCTTGCGCGCTGAAATTGATACCACTGGCGCTGATCTGCGCCATCTGGAGTTGCTCAAGCATGGCGCTTATGTCGCGCAGCCCAGCCTCGTCGATCAAGTTAAAGGATTTTTTTCCTCGGCGGCCGCCAAGCCCAAGGCTGAGCCCAAGCCTTTTGTGCTGATGCAAGATGAAGGCGATCACCTGTATGTGGCGCAGACGGGTTTGTTGGGCGAAGGTTTGCCCAACCATCGCAGTATTTTTAAGGCGACTCAAACCAGCTATCAGTTGGCTGATGGTCAGAATGAGGTGGTGGTTCGTCTTGAAACCGCGACTGAAGCGGGCGTGAAACTGGCCAAGATTTATACCTTCAAGCGCGGCAGTTATGTGGTGGACGTCAAGCATGAGCTCACCAACGGCAGCGCTCAGCCTTTGAACACCAGCGCGTACTTCCGTCTCTTGCGCGACAGCAAAGTCCCGGCCGGCGCGCCGTCGGGCATGGGCGCTTCCTCTTACACGGGGCCTGCGCTGTATACCGAAGCCGAAAAATTCAAAAAAGTGGATTTTGAAGATCTGGCCGAGGGCAAAGCCAAGTATGCCAATGAGGCTAAAAATGGTTGGGTTGCCATGCTGCAGCAGTATTTTGCTTCGGCCTGGATTGTGAGCCCGAAGGATGGCCAGACGGTTTGCGCGCAAAGTGCTTGTCGTTATGACATCAAGCCGATCGGCAAGGATTTGTATTCGGCCGGGGTGCAGCTTGATTTGCCGCAACTGGCGCCGGGCGCCAAGCATGAAGCTGCGCTGCCGCTGTTCGTCGGCCCGCAGGAAACGCGCGTGGCCAAGCAAGTCGCCCAAGATTTCGAGCTCATCAAGGATTACGGTTGGCTGACCGTCTTGGCGGTGCCGCTGTTCTGGTTCCTCGACAAGATTCACCTGCTGGTCGGCAACTGGGGCTGGGCGATTATTCTGCTGACCGTCACGATCAAAGCTGTGTTCTATCCGCTCTCGGCGGCCAGCTATCGTTCGATGGCCAAGATGCGCGCGCTGGCGCCGCGTATGCAGCAAATGAAAGAAAACTATGGCGATGACAAGGTGGGTTTCCAGCAAGCTGTGATGGAAATGTACCGCACCGAGAAGGTCAATCCGCTGGGCGGTTGCTTGCCGATTCTGGTGCAGATTCCGGTCTTCATGGCGCTGTACTGGACGCTGATGGCGGCGGTTGAACTGCGCCAAGCGCCGTGGCTGGGTTGGGTGACCGATCTTTCGCTGCGCGACCCGTACCTGATCTTGCCGCTTTTGATGACTGTGACCATGTATATCCAGAGTCACTTCTCGCCGCCGCCGGCTGATCCGATGCAAGCCAAGATCATGAAATTCATGCCGCTGGCTTTCAGTTTGATGTTCTTCATGTTCCCGGCTGGTCTGGTGCTGTACTGGGTGGTGAACAACACGCTGTCGATCCTGCAGCAGTGGTACATCACGCGGCAGTCGGAAAAAGAAGCGGCTGCAGCCAAGGCGCGCTGAGTCAGCGCAATGCAAGGCCGCCTGCGGGCGGCCTTTTTCTTTTTGGTAAAGGATTTGCCCATGAGCGTGCTTTATCACCCCGATACGATCGCGGCGATCGCCACAGCCCCGGGTCGGGGCGGCGTGGGGGTCATTCGTGTGTCTGGCCGCGATATTGCTGCCGTATGCGATGGCTTGATCGGTCGTGAGCTCAAACCACGTTTTGCCCATTTTGCACGTTTCAAGGCGAAAGATGGCGCGGTACTGGACGAAGGCTTGGCGTTGTTTTTCCCGGGGCCCAATTCCTTTACTGGTGAAGATGTCCTTGAAATACAAGGGCATGGCGGCCCGGTGGTGCTCAAGATGCTGCTGGCACGCTGCGTTGAGCTCGGGGCTAGGCTGGCTGAGCCGGGTGAGTTTTCCAAGCGCGCTTTTCTGAATGACAAACTCGATTTAGCGCAAGCGGAAGCCGTAGCTGATTTGATTGATGCGCAATCCGAAGCGGCCGCACGCTCGGCGTTGCGCTCTTTGTCTGGCGCATTTTCCAGCGAGATCCGCACCTTGGTTGATGGTCTGATCCACTTGCGCATGCTGGTTGAAGCCACACTGGATTTTCCCGAAGAAGACATCGACTTTCTGGAAGCAGCTGATGCCAAAGGCCAGTTGTCTGGTCTGCGAACTCAACTGGAAAAAGTGCTGGCCACCGCCACGCAGGGGCGGCTCTTGCGCGAAGGCATGCATATTGTGCTGATCGGTCAGCCCAATGTCGGCAAATCGAGCCTGATGAATGCGCTTGCAGGCGATGAAGTGGCGATCGTGACCGACATCGCCGGCACCACGCGCGACACGGTGCGCGAACAGATTTTGTTAGAGGGCGTGCCGGTTCACATCATTGATACGGCGGGTCTGCGCGAAACCGACGATGTGGTCGAAAAAATAGGGATTGAGCGCACATGGTCGGCGATTGAAAAAGCAGATCTGGCCTTGCTCTTGCTCGACTCGCGCGAAGGGCTGACGGCGCACGATCAAGCAATTGTTGCGAGATTGCCACAAGGGCTTAAAGTGTTGCGCGTTTTCAACAAGATTGATCTGACCGGAGAAGTCGCTGGCTTGCTGGCTGAAGATGAAGCGCACGTTTCGGCGCGAGAAGGCACGGGTCTGCCGGTATTGCGGCGCAAGATATTGGAAATCGCGGGTTGGCAGGGTGCTCACGAGGCTGTTTTTATCGCACGAGAACGTCATCTTGAAGCGATTCGGCGTGCTCGCGGACATCTGGATGGTGCAGCAAGCGCTTATTTTCAAATTGAAATTTTTGCCGAAGAGTTGCGGCTTGCCCAGAATGCTCTGAGTGAGATTACCGGCGAGTTCACCCCGGACGATTTGCTGGGGGTGATCTTCAGTCGTTTCTGTATCGGCAAATAAAACCCTGGAGCTTTACATGAAAACCAATGACTTGCCCTTGACTGAGGCCGAGCTCGATCGCTTGTCCGAGCTGCTTGATTCTGATCTGACTCCGGAAGACTGCATGGATATTTCCATGCTGCAGGGCTACCTGACTGCACTGCTGATTGGTCCTGACTTGCCTGAGCCGGATGAATGGCTGACCGCGATCTGGGGCGAGGGGCCGCAAGCCCGGCATTTTGCCGTGCGTGAGGAATCTGATGAGGTGATCGATCTGGTGGTGCGCTTTTACAATGCGCTGGCCGATGAGTTGGCGCAGCGCCCGCAGGATTTTGATCCGATTCTCTATTTGGACGAAGAAACCAATCAACAAATCTGTCGTCCCTGGTGCTTGGGCTTCGTACTCGGCGCTGCATTGCGCGAAGCGCAGTGGCTGACCCTGATCGATGATGCGGAACAGAATTCGGCGCTGCTGCCGATTCTTGATTGCGCCGATGAAGGCCAGCGCGCTGCGCTGGAGGAAGAAGGGGAAGATTTGGCGCAATTCGAGGAGGATCTCTCCGAGCAATTGGGCGATTGTGTGCTGGCTATTCGCGAGTATTGGCGGGAAAACGAACGGCTTCCCGCGCTGTAATTCACCAATCGATACACGCATTGCATGAAATAAAAGCGCTGGCGTGGCAGAATAGCCGGCTATTTGCCGGCTTTTGCTGCAAGGAGTTTTACTGTGGCCCAACGCATTCTGTTTGTTGAGGATGATCCGGATCTCGCTGATTTGATCGGCGGATATCTGCGTTCTTTTGATTTTGTCGTTGATGTAGTGGCTGACGGCCGTGATGTGGTCGAAATGGTCCAGTTCAATCCACCGGATCTGGTATTGCTCGATATTATGTTGCCGGGCAAGGATGGCCTGACTATTTGCCGCGAATTGCGTGAGTTTTATACCGCGCCGATTGTGTTGCTGACCTCTCTCAATAGCGACATGAATCAAGTGATCGGTTTCGAAATCGGTGCTTCTGATTATGTGTTGAAGACCACCCCCCCTTCCGTGTTGATTGCCCGTATCCGTGCTCATTTGCGTCATGGCTCCGGGGCGGCGACGACCACGGCGCCTGTGGCTACGCCCAAGCCCACCCTGAATTTTGGCAAGCTGATTATTGATGAGCGCAATCGCACTGCCAGTTATCGTAGCGAGCCGCTGAACCTGTCCACCGCCGATTTTGACTTGTTGTGGGAGTTCGCCACCCACGCGGGTGAAATTCTTTCGCGCGATCATTTGCTGCGACGCTTGCGAGGCATCGAGTACGACGGCCTTGATCGCAGCATCGATGTGGCGATTTCTCGCCTGCGCAAGAAGCTGGGCGATGATCCAAATGAACCGCGCAAGATCAAAACCATTCGTCATCGCGGTTACTTGTTTGCGACCGATGTCTGGTGGCAGGAGTGACTCCTGCGTTCAATGCGTCAGGGATGCGCCGGCTGTTTCTGCGCTTTTACCTGACGCTGGTTGTTTGCTTCCTGGTTTCCTATCTGGTGATTGGAACCATCTACAAGCAGCTGATCGACCGTACCAATCAACGTTACCTCACTGATATTTTTCAGACCACGATCACCATTATCGAGCGCGAGCTGGGTGATCTGCCTTTGTCACTTTGGCATGACACCGTCAGCCAGATCGCCGACAAAATCCCCTTGCCGGTGCAAGTTGAATCCATTGATGCCTACAGTCTGTCAGCAGAAAACATGGTGTCGCTGAAAAACGGCGACATCATTTTGCTGTATGGCCAGGATCTGTATCTGCATCGCATCCACGATACCGGGCTGATGGTGGTGTTGGGGCCGATCCCGTTTCTGGCTCGATTTGAAGCCATTTCCTGGGAAGATGCGCTGGCGGTGTTTCTGATGTGTCTGGCTTTGGGGATTCCTACTTGGTTGTGGATGCGGCCTTTCTGGCGCGATTTATTGATGTTGAGCCGCCAAGGGCGGCAGTTGGGCTTGGGCGATTTTTCCGTGCGGGTCGAGCTTGGCAAGCACTCCGCACTGGCGCAATTGGGATCCACCTTTAATCGAATGGCGCACGATGTCGAAGAGTTGACCGCTTCGCGCCGCGCCATGATCGACGCGGTTTCGCATGATCTGCGCACCCCGCTGGCGCGTTTGCGTTATCGACTGGAGGCGATCAAGTCGGGAATCGACACGGAAAAGCAGTTTTCTGCCATTGAGCGCGACCTCGCGCAAATTGATGACTTGATT
>CAXYUI010000049.1:0-9350 GCA_964291975.1 uncultured Formivibrio sp.
AGGCTGATGCGCGAAAGCTCACCGCCCGAAGCGATCTTGGCCATCGGTCGCGCTGGCGCGCTGGCGTGATTGGCGACCAGGTATTCGATATGTTCCAAGCCGGCAGCTGTGGGTTTTTCCAGCGCAGTGACGGCAATTTCAAAGCGGCTGCCGGCGAGCGCCAGATGCTGCAATTCCTCAGATACAAGATCGGCCAGGCGAGACGCAGTTTTTCTACGCAGCGCACCCAATTGGCTGGCTTTTTCGTCATACGCCGCACGGGCACGCCGGGTTTTCTCGCGCAGCTGCGCCAGCCCTTCTGAGCCACCGAGTTCAGCCAGTCGCGCCTGCCAGTCGGCCAATTTTTCAATCAGTTGATCCGGTTCAACGCGATATTTGCGCGCCAAGCGAAATGCCGCATCCATGCGCGATTCCACTTCTGCAAGGCGCCCCGGATCGAGTTCAAGCCGGTCGGCATAGAGGCGCAAGGCATGCACGGCCTCAGAAAGCTGGGCTTCGGTCGCAGCCAGTAATTCCAGCGTTTCATTGACGCCCGCATCAAAGTCGGCAAGCTGGGACAAACGATGCGTTGCGCCCGCCAGCCAGCCCTGGCAATTGTCATCGCCATCAGCCAGCAGGCCAAGACCGGCCTGCACGCCTTCGATCAGGCTGGCGGCATGTTGCAAACGCTTGTGCTCTGCCTGCAACTCGCCCCACTCCCCTGCCGCCAAGCCCAACGAGGCGACTTCGTCGATTTGCCATTGCAGGCGCTCGCGCTCGGTCTCGAAGGCTTCAGCGTTGTTTTCGGCGGTGGCTAGTTCTTCTGCACAGCGATGCCAATCGCGATAGAGCGCGCCAACTTCTCGAACCAGCGCACGCGCGCCGGCGTAGCTGTCGAGCAAGTCACGTTGCGCGTCGCTGCGCAGCAAGGTCTGATGCGCATGTTGGCCGTGGATTTCAACCAGCATTTCGCCCAGTTCTTTCAGTTGCGCCAGCGTGGCGCTGCGGCCATTGATCCAGGCGCGGGATTTTCCGCTGGAGTCGATCGTGCGACGCAACACCAACTCATCGGCGTCATCGCCGCTCAATTCCTGCTCGGCAAGCCAGCCCTGCGGCGCGGGGGAATCGTCAATCGAAAAACTCGCGCCCAGCTCGGCGCGCTCGCAGCCGTGGCGCACCACGCCCGCGTCAGCCCTGTCGCCCAGCAAAAGTCCAAGCGCGTCGATCAGGATGGATTTGCCCGCGCCGGTTTCTCCGGTCAGGACCGATAAACCGTTCGCAAAATCGAGTTCCAGTTCGCGAACGATCACGAAATTCTTCAGTTGCAGCGTTGTAAGCATGGCGGCTTCGGGTTCAGAGGATTTGTTCGCCCCAGCGCAGTTTTTCGCGCAGGGTGTCGTAATAGTGGTAACTGGTCGGATGCAGAATGCGCAGCGTGTTGCGGAAACGTTTCACCCGCACACGATCAAGTTCCTGCAAACGACAGTCAGACTGGTTGTCGTAAAAAACGTGCACATCCTTGGCGCGGGTCAGCACAAACTCGACCTCAGAGGTATCGGTCACCACCAGCGGGCGATTCGACAAGGATTGCGGGCAGATCGGCACCAGCGCAATCGCTGGCAGGCTCGGATGCAGGATCGGGCCGCCGGAAGCGAGCGCATACGCCGTTGAGCCGGTTGGCGTGGAGATAATCAGCCCGTCGCCGCGCTGGCTGCACACAAAGCCACGGTCGATGAAAATTTCAAACTCGATCATCGCGCCGGTATTGCCGCGACTGATCACCACATCGTTGAAAGCCAGTTCGCGATTGATGACTTTTCCGTCGCGCTCAACGGTGGCCTCCAGCAAAATCCGTTCTTCGGGCACGAATTCGCCGGTCACAATGGCGCTGATCTGCGCCTCCATTTCCGAGAGCGGGATGTCGGTCATAAAACCGAGTCGCCCCATATTCACCCCCACCAGCGGCACATGGTAAGGCACGACCAAGCGCGCCGCGCCCAGCATCATGCCATCGCCACCGAGCACAATCACCAGATCGGCAATCTTGCCGATGGCATCGCGCGCCAGCGATTGGTATTGGGTAATGCCGTGCTCCTGCGCCGTGCAGTCTTCGAAGAAAACGCGCGCCTCTAAAGAGGTCAGGACACCGGCCAGATGACGCAAAGGTTCATCGAGCGCAGGGGTGGCGCGACGACCGATGATGGCAATGGTTTTGAAGAGGCTTTGCATGGGGTGCGCAGAAAATGAGAAGCTGTGCCCGCATTAAACACAGAAGCCAAGTTAAAATCCAGACCCGAGCCCGCGCGACGCCATGGATCGTCAGCCCATGACGCCACTACCGTGGGTTGGAAATGATACTTTGACTCCCCATTTGCAATGAACGACAGAGACCTCGCCGAACCCGCCATGCTGACCGACCGTGCCCAAATCCTGCTTAAAACCCTGATCGAGCGTTATATCGCCGATGGTCAGCCCGTGGGTTCTAAAGTCCTGTCGCAATATTCAGGACTAGAGATCAGCCCGGCCACCATTCGCAATGTGATGGCCGATCTGGAAGAAATGGGGTTTATCGCCAGCCCGCACACATCCGCGGGTCGGATTCCGACCGTGCGCGGCTATCGCTTGTTCGTCGATTCGCTGCTGGCTGTGCAAACACTGGAAAAAGTAGAAATCCGCAGCTTGCGCGAGCAATTGCCCGTTGATAGCCCGCAGCGCACCATCGCTGCCGCCTCACAAATGCTCTCGCAGCTCACTCAGTTTGCCGGGGTGGTACAAACTCCGCGTCGCAGCGAAGTGGTGCTCAAGCATTTGGAATTTCTGCAACTGTCGGATCGGCGCGTCTTGCTGATTCTGGTCACTTCAGACGGCGATGTGCAAAACCGCATCATTCAGACCGAACGACAGTTCGGACAAACCGAACTGATCGAAGCGAGCCATTTTCTGAATCAGCATTGTGCCGGGCGCACGCTCGCGGCACTGACGCATCTGGTGCAAAGCGAGCTGGTGCGTCTGAAGAGCGACATCGTGACCCTGATGAATGCGGCCGTCGATGCGGGCAACAGCATGGCGCGCGCGCAAGAAGACATGGTGATTGCCGGAGAGCATCAGCTGCTTGGCATTGCCGATTTGTCCTCCAATGTGACGCGGATGCGCCAGCTTTTTGATCTGTTCGAACAAAAAACCTCGCTCTTACAGTTGCTGGAACTGGGCGGCCATGCCCAAGGCGTACAAATTTATATCGGCAACGAATCGGGACTTTCGCCACTGGATGAATGTTCGGTCGTGACCGCACCGTATCAGGTCGATGGTGAAGTCGTTGGCACGCTCGGCGTGATTGGGCCAACGCGCATGGCCTACGAGCGCATTATTCCGATTGTTGATATTACGGCTCGACTGTTGTCGAACGCCCTTTCCCATTGAGATCCCGATGAAGAAAACACTGCTTGCCCTGTTGTTGGGCTATTCAGCCTTTGCCTTTGCCGATGAAGCGCTGCTGGCGCGTGAAGAAGTGCAGGAATACATCCGCAGCACTGCGCTGGAACACGGTTTTGTCCAAGCCGAGCTGGCTGATCTATTTGTACGCATCGAAACCAAACCCAATATCATCGACATTTTTGATCGTCCTTCAACAGGCCGGCCTTGGTATCAGTTTCGCGCTAACTTCTTGAACCCCTCCCGCATCCAGGCTGGCGCCCGCTTCTGGCAAGAAAACGCCGATCTGATCGCCAAAATCAGCGCGCATTACCAGGTCGATCCTGCAGTCATGGTGGCGATCCTGAATGCCGAAACGCTGTACGGCAAAAATACCGGGGGATTTCGGGTGCTAGATGTACTGGCCACCGCAGCCTTTGACTACCCGCGCCGCAGTGCCTTTTTCCGCAAGGAATTAACGCATTTCCTGCTGCTGGCTCGCGATGAAAAAGACGACCCTTTGAGTTTCAAAGGCTCCTACGCCGGCGCAATGGGCTGGCCGCAATTCATCCCGTCGTCATTTCGCAATTTTGCCGTCGATTGGGATAATGATGGCCACCACGACATCTGGAACAACAAGGGCGACATTCTGGCCAGCGTGGCCAACTATCTGGCGCGCCACGGCTGGCAAGCTCAACAAGCTTCACACCTGCCCGTGAATGTCGAAGGCGATCAGATCGAGTCGCTCCTCGCGGATAAATTCAATCTGCACTACACCGTGGCCGAATTGATACAGATGGGCGTCAGGCCCATCTCTGTGGTCGATGGGCAGCAAAAAGCCGTTTTGTTCGCGCTGGAAATCGAACCGGGTTTCACGCGGCACTATCTGGGCTTTAACAACTTCTATGTCATCACCCGCTACAACCGCAGCACCCTGTATGCCACAGCCGTACTGGAACTGGCCGAGGAAATCCGTGCGGCCTGGCAGCGCGGCGATGGCTTAAAGCCGATTGCGGCTCCGGCTCGCAAACCGGCCAAGCCCGTCAAAGCCAGACTGAAGAAATAGCCTTCGGCTAGCCCTACAAAAACCTGCCTGATCGCATTGCAAACCTAATGATGACGCTTGTTCTGACTGTTTTTCTGCTCGTCTACTTCGGCATGCTCTTTGGGGGCTTGCCTTATTTGCAGCTGGATCGCACCGGGATTGCCCTGCTCGGCGCCATTGTGCTGGTGGCCACACAAGTCATCAGCGTCGAAGAAGCTTTTCGATCCATGCATGCGCCGACATTGATCTTGTTGTTTGCCTTTATGGTGATCTCCGCCCAGCTGCGTTTGGGCGGTTTTTATACCTGGATGGCTCGACGCATCGGCGCACTCAATACCCGGCCATCCATCTTGTTGGCCGCAATCATTGGGGTAGCGGCTTATTTGTCAGCCATTTTCAGCAACGATGTCGTCTGCCTGGCCATGGCGCCGGTGATTGCCGAGATCTGTTTCGCCAGAAAACTCAAGCCCATCCCATTTCTGATTGGTCTGGCTTGTGCGGCCAATATCGGTTCTGCCGCCACGCTCATCGGCAATCCGCAAAATATGCTGATCGGCCAGACGCTGAATTTGTCGTTTGGCCGTTATCTGGTCATGACCGCCCTTCCGGTGGCGCTCAGTCTGGTGGCGACTTGGGGTCTGATCGGCATGTTGACTGGCCGGCAGGGCTGGATAGCCGCCGATGACTCCCCGCAAACCGCCAAGCACTCCGATGAAAACCATGAACCCGCGCTTAACCTTTGGCAAACCAGCAAAGGATTGACGGTGGCGGGGATCATTTTTGTGGCGTTCTTGATGGCGCCTTGGCCTCGGGATTTGATGGCGCTGGCGGGAGCGGGGTTGCTTCTGACCAGCCGTCGCCTGCATTCGCGGCGCATGCTGGGTCTTGTGGATTGGCAATTACTGATCCTGTTTATGGGCTTGTTTGTGGTCAATCACGCCATGCAGCAAACGCAGCTTCCGGCTCACGCCGTAGAAACCTTAGCCGCGCATGGTTTTGATTTGCAGGCACAAGGGCCGCTTTTTATTGCCAGCTTTTTGCTCAGCAACATCGTCTCCAACGTCCCGGCCGTCATGCTGCTGCTGCCGAGCACCGTCGGCGAACATGCCGGCACCGTATTGGCGCTTTCCAGCACACTGGCGGGCAATCTTCTGATCGTCGGTAGCATCGCCAACATCATCGTGGTGAATGAGGCCGCACACAAAGGCATCAAGATCGACTGGCGAGAGCACGCCAAGTTGGGGGTTCCGGTCACACTGGCCACTTTGCTCATATCCAGTCTGTATCTTTGGCTGGTGGCTTGATCCGCCCCCCATCCACGGCCAGCGATCTTTCGTACAGAACCCCACTTTGCTTCTTTGCCGGGCGCATCCCAAAATACGCCTGAAACCGCCCGCAGGCGGCCTCAGGCGTCAAGACTCAAGGCAAGCGCACGCCGCCTTTTTGCAGCATGAAAGCTTGGCCTTGCGCGGCTTTAATGGTCAGCTTCTTGCCTTTGAATTCGGCATTGCGCACCAGCATGCCGCGCTCGGCTTCAATGCGCACATTCTCGAAAACCACGTTCTTCATCGGCGCTTCAGGCACGCCCACCATATACACGGCGGCCATCGACTTGCCGGTGGACACCAGGTTCTTCACCAGCACATTGCTGAAATGCGGCGTTTTCACCGGGTTGAACGGCTGCTCGGGATCGGTGTCGGCCGGATAGATCTGGTCGCCCAGCATAAAGCCGCCGCCCGCCATGATGGCATCGCGATCCTCTTGCTTGGCCGGCGCGCCTTGGTAGTAAGCGGTAAACACCACCGGAACCCAGACATTCTTCATCTTGGTGTCGCGGAAAACGATGTTGTCGACCTTGCCGCCCTTGCCGCGCGGGCTCTTGATGCGCAGACCGTACATCGAGCCTTCAAAGGTATTGTGCTCGGCCAGCACGCCGCTGACGCCGCCTGCCGATTCGCTGCCGATCGAAATGCCGCGTCCTTGCATCAGCGTGTTGTGCGCGATGTAGATATTGCGGGTCACGCCGTCCGGATGCTTGGGATCGAACTTCTCGGCCTTGATCGCCACATGATCGTCGTTGCAATCGATGTAGTTGTAAGTGATGCGCACATTGCGGCTGTTGATCGGATCGATGGCGTCGGTATTGGGCGCATGCCACGGGGTCACGATGCGGTTGCGGGTAACTTCCACCTCGTCGGCATTGCGCATGACCACATGAAAGCTCGGCGAGTTGTACAGGTTCAGCCCGGCCACCCGCACATTTTGACTGTCGCGGATATAAATCAGGCGCGGCCGGTCGGTGGAACGACGCTTGCTGGCGTCAGCGCGCACATTGGCGCGCCGGCGCTCCCACCATACCGCGCCTTGGCCGTCGATCGTGCCTTCGCCGCTAATTTCGACATTGCTCGCGCCGGCCACGCTGATAAAGGGCAGCCAGCCATTTTCAGCGCCCTTGGAAGCCAGCTCCGGGGTGATTTTCCAGGCGGCCTCTTCACTGGAAGCGACCAGCGTGGCGTTCTTTTCCAGCAAGAGCCGGATATTGCTCTTGAGCGCAAACGGCGCGACCAGCCAGTTGCCGGCCGGCACGCGCACCGTGCCGCCGCCCGCGCTGGCGCAATCGTCGATGGCTTTCTCGAAAGCGGCGGTGTTGGGCACGATTTGCTGGTGAAAGCCATCCGCGCCATAAGCTGTCACATCGCAGACCTTGGCCGGAATCTTGATGTCGACGGCAGCCTGTGCGCCAGCGGCCATCAAAGCCAGCAAGCTGGCGGAAATCAGGGTCAGTTTTTTAGACATTGTTTGTCTCCTTGGGGTGAAATGCGTGGTCAGCTAGGCTCGACCAAATAATTTTCGATAATGGGCACGCCGATATTTTCTGGCGAGCCAAAGGCATAAGCGGGCTGGCGGACGAGCGCTGGGTTGAATCAGCGAATGCATCGACTGAAACCTGAACCAGATTCATAGCCCATCCAGCGGGCGTTGTCATACAACACATCATCAAATTCGATACCATCCTCGTCAACACCAAACATCAGTAAATTCTGATTAATAAATACAAATACATGATTAAAAACATAATTATAAAACCAACACCATGTTGTATAGAAACACAGCACCACAAGCCAAGATAAGTTGTCATACAATAACCCTAAGCTGTTTGCTTACAGACATGGCCAAGGAGAACACGATGCGCCGGCGCGAAACCCTGAGCGGGAAACTGATCCGCACCCTGTCGGAACGAATCGCCATCGGTCAGTACCCTGCCGGAGAGCGCCTGCCCAGCGAGCAGGAAATGATTGATGAATTCGGCGTGAGTCGAACCGTGGTGCGCGAAGCCATCGCCAACCTCAAAGCTGGCGGGCTGGTCAAAACGGTTCAGGGCTTGGGCGCGTTTGTCCTGCAAACGACCAGACAATCGGCATTCCAGATCGAAGAAAACAACCATCTGGATGAAGCCCAGGAGATGATCCAGATCCTGGAACTGCGTCTGGCACTGGAAGAAGAAGCTGCCGCGTTGGCGGCGCAGCGGCGCGCGCAAGATCAGCTCGACATCATGCAAGAAACCTTGATTGAACTGCGCAATCTGCTCAGTGAAGCCGATGAACAAAGCGGCGCGCGCGCGGCCGGTGCCGACATCCGCTTTCACCGCGCCATTGCGCAAGCCACCGGCAATATGCATTTTCTGCGGCTTTTCAACTATCTGGCCGAATACATGGCCTCGCGCAGCCGCTTGCCCGCTTTCAAATTTGGCGGCGGCGCACTCACCGATTATCTACACCGAACTCTGAGCGAACACGGCCGCATCCATGCCGCGACCGCCGCCGGGGATGCCGATACGGCTCGCGCGGCAATGCGCCTGCATCTGGCGGGCAGTCGCGACCGGCTCAGGCAACGTCTCAATGACATCACCTCATCCTGAGCAACCGCCCAGACGGCTTGATTCAGGGGATCCCATGCGACCCTTTCATCCGAGCCAGCCGCACCACATCGATCCAAAATTCCGTAGATTCAGGCAAGAAAAACCCAGAAATGAACTAGCGCAATTTGTGTACGACCACAAAGAATCCGGCATGAACAAGGGAAATTCAGGTCAATGAAACGAGCACACAGAATCATGGTTACTTTGATAGCGCTGACCGCTGGATTGGGTTTGGGGGCTTGCGCCTATTTGCAGCATCCGAAATTTGGCAGCGCACCAGAAGGCGCTCGCCAGGCAAAAATTGCGCGCTCGCCGCATTACGCGGGCGGTGAATTCCACAATCTCATCGACACGCCGATTCTGTCTGGCAGTACCAGCAGCTTTTCAATTCTGGCGAAAAAACTGTTTGATCAGGTTGAAAACCTAAGCCCGAACCAGCCTATCCCGGTCAGCAAAACTGATCTCAAAACACTGCCACTCGAAGAAGATATTGTGATCTGGCTAGGACATTCGTCGTTTTATGTGCAACTGGCCGGCCAGCGCATCCTGATCGACCCAGTATTCAGCGATTACGCCTCGCCCGTACCGTTTGCAATTCAGGCTTTTGCCGGAACCCGGCTGTACGACGTCGATGACTTGCCGCCGATTGATGTCCTGCTGATAACGCACGATCACTGGGATCATCTCGATTACGCCACGCTCACCGCACTGACCGGCAAAGTGAAGCAAGTCATGACGCCACTGGGCGTGGGCGCGCATCTGGAGCACTGGGGCTATGCGCCGGCTCAAATCCACGAAGCAGACTGGTACGACCAACTTGTTGTGACTGAGCAGCTAAGCATTCACCTGATTCCGGCTCGCCACTATTCCGGCCGCTGGCTAACGCGCAACAAGAACCTCTGGGGCGGTTTTGTCCTGGAATCGAGCCAGCGGCGTCTGCTGTTTAGCGGCGGTACTGGCTACGGCCCCGCTTTCAAAGAGTTGGGGGCACGTTTC
>CAXYUI010000050.1:0-9225 GCA_964291975.1 uncultured Formivibrio sp.
CGGATGGCGGCGATTTCACCGTCGACCTGCGCGGTCAGCGTGCTTTGCGCCATGGCGGCAAGCTCGCCCACCAAAGGCCGGTTGACGCAGAAGGCCCCGCTGGCCACGCGGGCAAGATCGTTGGCGGCCAGCGCCATCGGCGCGGTACTGGCGGGCTTGGGTGAGGAAATGGCCGGACGCAAGGCCAGCGTGGTCAGCAAGAGGGCGGCCAGTGCCAGCGCGGCAAGCTGCATGCGTTTCATGTTCTGTCCTGTGAGTAATAAAGCGCTTTCTAAACTGGCGGGAGCCTGCGGCATTTCCCGCCAGGCCGCAAGGATCGCGCGATCTTCCTTCTGTCACAAGGCCATGAACCCTAAAAACGATTCGCCGCGCACCGCTCGCCCCAATCTTTTTGTTCTCTTGCCTCTGTTGATCTTACTGGCCGGAGAGGGCGCTTTTTTCCTCTGGTATCAGCGCAATGCCGCTGAGGAGGCCGCGCGTGCGCAGATGCAGGTGCAGCTTGAATTTGCGGGGGAACAAATCGCCGATGAGTTGCATGCTGCGATTCGCGGGGCGCGTTTGCTGGCGAGCGATCCCGTTCTGCTTCACGATCCGGCGACCTTGCTGCTGCGTATTTTGCGTGCGCGCAGTCAATACGATTCCATTGTCCTGCTGGGTGCGGATGGGCAAGTGCGTTTCGCTGCTGAGCGCGTCGAAGCTGGGGTTGTGACCAGAAGCACCCAAGGTTTGAGCGCATCTGGCGATGATCGCGCCCTGACTCAGCAATTGCGCTTGGCGGGATCTGCTGCAATCTGGCTGGGCGATTTTTCTTTACTGGCCGATGCCGGTGAGGTGCGTGTGCCATTTCGGCCGGTGTGGCCTGTCGCCGTGGCTTTGGAATCGGGCCAAGGCGTTTTACTGCTTCGGCTGGAAACGCGTGCGCTGTTTGAGCGCTTGCAAGCGCGCTTTCCCGGGCTTTGGGTCGTTAATCAGCACGGTGGCTGGCTGGCAGGCGGCGATCCCGGTGATCGGTATCACTGGCAGTTTGATGGTGCGAGCGGCAAAAATCTGACGCAGCGTGATCCTGCGCTGGGCGAGGCTTGGGCGCGCGAAGCGGCTGGAGTTTATGTGGGCGATAAGGAGGTGCGGGTTTTCCGGCACATCGACTTGTCCGCCATGCTGGTCGAGCGCTCCCCCGACTTGGCTGCGGCCTTGCCCGCATCGGCGCAAGAGTTGGGGATTTCCCTGTTGGCGCAGCAACCCTCCACCGCCTTCCCCTTGTGGTTTTGGTCGGGTTTTGCTGCGATTACGCTGTTTTCGCTTGGGCTGGCTTGGCTGGCTGCGGTTCGGTCCAATCGCAAACGGTTAAGTGAACCTGATCCGCAAATCCTTTTGCTGCAAGCGATTGTCGATCATGCGCCGGTGGGGATCGTCATTGCCGACTCGGCCGGGCTGCGTCGCTACGTGAACGATTGCTGGTGCACGCTGACTGCGATGCCGCGCGAGCAAGCCTTGGGGGAGGGGTGGAAAAAAGCCATCCATCCGGATGATCTGTCGGCGGTGGAACAAGTCTGGCGTACTTTGCAAGTCGGCAATCAGTGTCTGACTTTGGAATACCGTTTGCGCGGGGAAGCCGATGAGCGATGGGTGCGAGGTGTTTTCCTGCCGCTGCAAATCACTGGGCAGCCCCGAGTCTTGGTGGCGGTGTTGCAGGATCTCACCTCGCTGAAGCGGCAAGAGCAAGTGCTGTTGCAAAGCCGCCATGAGGTTGAATTGGCGCACGATGAACTCAATAGCATTCTGCACAGCTCGCCCGATCCGCTGGTTGCGCTTGATCCGGGGTTTTGCCTGACGATTTTCAATACGGCCTATGCCCAATTACAGCAGCAGCTGTATGGCTTGACTGTCGAGCGCGGCCTTTGTCTGCTCACGCTGCTGGAAGGGGTGCCGCAAGATCGCGCCAAACAAATGACGCTGTTTGGCCGAGCGTTGCAGGGTGAGCGCTTTCAGATTCGCCAGTCCTATGGAGGCGAGGGGCGGGGCTTGCGCACCTTTGATCTGACGCTAAGCCCGCAATACGACCGCGCAGGCGTGCTGATTGGCGCTTTGATGCTGATGCGCGATGTGACGGCGGCTTCGCGCATTGAAGACACACTCAAGCGACGTGAAGAATTATTTCGAGCGGCGACCGAATCAAGTCTGGACGCCATCATGGTGCTGGAAGCGGTTAAAAACAAAGCCTGGGAAGTTGAAGATTTTCGGATTGTCGAAGCCAACCAGAATGCCCTTGATCTGTTTGGCTACACGCGCGAAGAGGCGATCGGCGGCTTGCTGTGCGAACTGTTGCCCGTGACTCGCTCGGCGGGTTTGTTTGATAAATACCGCCGTGTTTTTGAAACCGGCGTGCCTTTGCTGGAAGAGCGTGCCATTGGCGATCGCCGGATCAAGGCCAGTTGGCTGCACTACCAAGGGGTGGCGATCAGTAATGGGATTGCGCTGACGGTACGGGATATTTCTGATCGCAAGCTCGCAGAGCAAAAGCTCTTTGATAACGAAGCGAGGATGTCGGCCATTGTGGCCAATGTGCAAGACGGGGTGATTACGCTGGACTGGATGGGCACGATACGCAGCGCCAATCCAGTGTGTTATTCCCTCTTGGGACGTGGTTACACCGATCTGATCGGCCAATCGCTGTCCTTGATTTTTCCTGTGCTGTTGCAAGGGGTGGGGGAAAAAGATTTGCTCAGCGTATGCCGTGAACGTTTGGGCGTAGAGCCTGGCGTTGCTTGTGAAGTTCAGGCGCAGCATGGCGCAGGGCATGTGGTGCCGATGGAAATAACGCTCAAACAAGTCATTCTGGCGCGTGAGACTTTCTACACCGTGACCTTGCACGATCTGGCCGAGCGCAAGGCGCGCGAGCTGCTGATGCAAAACCACATCACTGAATTGCAGGCGCTGCAATTTAACTTGAATGAGACCAATACCCGATTGCTGCAAGCCAATCGCGAGCTATCCCGGCTGGCGCATCTGGACGGCCTGACGGGCTTGGCTAATCGACGTTATTTTGATGAGCATTACCCGCAGGAATGGGCGCGCAGTATGCGCGAGTGCGTTATGCTGGCTGTCGCGATGGTCGATGTGGACTATTTCAAGCGCTTTAACGATGGCTATGGTCACCAAGCCGGCGACGAATGTCTGAAGCGTATTGCGATGGTGCTGGCTGAGCATATGCGCCGTCCTGGTGATTTTGCTGCACGTTATGGCGGTGAAGAGTTCGTTCTGGTGATGCCCAATACCGGGCTTGATGGCGCGCGAATTGTGTTGGCAGAAATTCTGCAGGCCGTGCGCGATTTGGGAATTCCCCACGATTTTTCCGACGTTGCCGCTTGTGTCACGCTGAGTGCGGGGGTAGCGGTCATCACGCCGCAAATCCAAGGCGTGGCCGAATCGGTGGTGCATCAGGCCGATCTGGCGCTGTATCGCGCCAAGCAAGGGGGGCGTAATCGCTGCGAATCCGTGGCGCTGGATGTGGACGACCCGCTTGCTGAATAAACGCCCCAAACTGTTAGAATCGATTTTTTCTATCACGGCTTGGGGTCATCTTATGGTGCGCTGGCGGCTTGGTTTTTCCGGTTTGTTTCTTTTCTGTGCGGCCACCATCGGCTTTGCGCTCTATCTGCAAGAAACAGAATTCCTCAGCCCTTGTCCCCTGTGCATTTTGCAGCGCATCGGTTTCATGGTCTGTGGCGTATTGTCCTTGCTGGCTGTGCTGTTCCCGGTGCGACGTGTGGATTGGCTCTGGCCTGCGGTCATCACGGTGGTTGCGCTGATTGGCGCTGGCGTTTCAGCGCGCCATATCCAGATTCAATATTTTCTTGACCCGACCAATCTGGCCTCGTGCGGCGCAGGACTGGTGTACATGATCCAGACTCAGCCCATGTTTGAGGCGCTCGGCTCGGTGCTGGCCGGTCACGGCGAATGCGCAGTCATCGACTGGACGTTGTTCGGCCTTTCCTTGCCCGTGCTGGCGCTGCTCGGTTTCCTGTTCCTGATTGAATCGGTCTGGTTGATTCGTTTTCTGCAAAAGAGGGCGAAATGACACTGACCGAGTTGCGCTACATCGTGGCGGTGGCGCGTGAGCGTCATTTTGGCCGCGCGGCGTCGAGCTGCTTTGTCTCGCAACCGACCTTATCGGTGGCCGTGCGCAAGCTGGAAGATGAGCTGGGGGTGACCTTGTTTGAGCGCGCCACCGGCGACATTACCCCGACTCCGGCTGGTGAGCGCATCATCGCGCAAGCGCAGCGCGTGCTGGAAGAGGTGCAGGTCGTCAAACAATTGGCGCAGCAAGGCAAGGATCCATTGGCTGGATCGCTGAAGCTGGGGGCGATTTACACGATTGGCCCTTACCTCTTGCCTTGGCTGATCCCGGTGCTGCGTGAGCGCGCGCCGCAAATGCAGGTGCTGCTGGAAGAAAATTACACCGCACGCTTGGCTGAAATGCTCAAGCAAGGCGAGATTGATGTCGCCATTTTGGCCGATCCATTCCAGGAATCGGGCATTGCGACGCAGGTTGTCTACGAGGAAGAATTCGTGGTCGCCGCGCCCAAGGGGCATGGCTGGGAAGAAAAGGGTGAAATCGACCATGCCCTGCTTTCCGAAGAAAACGTGCTCCTGCTTTCGCCGGGCAATTGTTTTCGCGACCACGTGCTGCAAAGCTGTCCGGAACTCAATCGGGAAAGTCAGCCGGTGGGGAGCAGTCTGCAGCGCACGCTGCAGGGTTCTTCGCTAACAACGATCCGGCACATGGTCATGGGGGGGATTGGGGTGACGGTGTTGCCTGCCACCTCAGTGACCCCGCTAGATGAGCAGTTGCTGACCATTCGCCCCTTTGTGGCACCGCCGCCGACGCGGCGTGTCTTGCTGGCCTGGCGACGTAATTACCCTCGGGTGGGCGCGGTCGAAGCCATTCGCCAGGCGATACTGACTTGCAAAATTCCTTCGGTGACACTGCTGCCCGATGAGCCGGTGGTTTAAACCATCGGTGCGGGTTGCTTTATGTGCGACCCGACCGCAATTTAATGACGATTGTTCAGTACGGGCGTGATGCCCATCTGCTTTAGCTTGGCTATTGCTGCATCTGCTTCGGCCTTGCTGGAAAAGGGGCCGATTTGCACGCGGGTTTCCAGATAGGCGGGGATGCCCGCGCTTTGCAATTGCTGGAGCAGTTTTTCCGCGTTGCTGGAGTGCAGAAAGGCACCGGCCTGAATGGTGTATTGGCTGGTCGGCATTGCAGGTCGAGCTGGCGCAGCAGGTTTTTGGATCTCTGCGGGCGCTGGTTTTTGCGGGAGGATGATGAGAGGGCGCGCCGGGGTAGCCAAGATCCGGCTCGGCTCTGGACGTGTTGTGGTCTGTTGGCGCGTCGTGGCCTGTGGCGTGGCGGCAGCCGGCGTGATGGCTTGCGGCGTCGCGCTCGTCTGCGGCGAGGTTGGCTCGCTGGTTGTGATCGCTGCGGCAGGTTCGCTTGCTGGCGCAGGCTCGCTGGCGATGCTTTCATCAACGGACGCTTCGCTACTGACTTCGCTGGCGATTTCGCTAGGCATCGCAACCGGAGGCGCAATCCGCATCGGCACAGAGGCTTCCAGAGTCGGGGTCGTATTTTCGCGTTCGCGGTCTAGCCAGATGATGACTCCCAGGACAGCGGCGATCAGCGCGACTGCGAAACCCAGTCGCCAAATGAGTTGTACGCGCAGTCGCCTTTGTTCTTCTTGTTGCAGGATCGGGTCCATTGGGTCGCGCATGGTCTTGATTAGAATTGAGATATAATTGCGAGTCGGCCAGCAGGCCGGAATGCGGCGAGGTTATCCCGCTTTCAATGGGGGTGCAATCTTCGTCCGGGCAATGATCGGAAAAACCCACACTGGAGTACATCATGGCCATTGAACGCACCCTTTCCATTGTCAAACCTGATGCCGTTGGTCAAAACGTGATCGGCAAGATTTACGATCGCTTTGAATCGGCTGGGCTTAAAATCGTCGCGGCAAAAATGGTTTACTTGTCCACGGCCGAAGCGCAGGGTTTTTATGCGGTTCACCAAGGCAAGCCTTTTTTTGCGCCGCTCGTTGCTTTTATGACTTCAGGGCCTGTGATGATTCAGGTGCTTGAAGGTGAAAATGCGGTGCTGAGAAACCGTGAATTGATGGGGGCGACCGACCCGAAAAAAGCGGTGCCAGGTTCTCTGCGCGCTGATTTTGCGCATTCAATCGAGCGAAATGCGGTGCACGGCTCGGATTGCCCTGAAAACGCGGCGATCGAGATTGCGTATTTTTTTCCCCAGAGTGAAATTTTCAGTCGATGACTGAATGGGATAAGTATTGATGTCTTTGAATTTGTTGGGTTTTGACGCGGATGGCATGGCTGCGCTGATGGTGGAGTTGGGTGAAAAACCGTTTCGCGGCAAGCAGTTGCTGAAATGGATACACCAACGTTTCGAGCCTGATTTTGGCAACATGACCGATATCGCCAAATCGTTCCGCGACAAGCTCGCTGAGCGCGCGGTGGTGCAGGCGCCGGGTTTGCTGGCTGAGCAGATCGCCAGCGACGGCACTCATAAATGGCTGCTGGATGTGGGGGCTGCCAATGGCATTGAAACGGTCTTTATTCCCGAAGATGACCGCGGCACGCTCTGCGTTTCCAGTCAGGTGGGTTGTGCGCTCGATTGCACATTTTGCTCGACTGCACGTCAGGGTTTTAACCGCAACCTGAGTACGGCTGAGATCATCGGCCAGCTTTGGTGGGCCAATCGGCGTCTCTCGGCTGAGGCCGCGCGCTTGGGAGAGCGCGCAGGGGATGACAGCCGGATTGTTTCCAATGTGGTGATGATGGGCATGGGTGAGCCGCTGGCCAATTTTGATCAGGTGGTTCCCGCACTCAAATTGATGCTCGACGATAACGCCTATGGTTTATCGCGCCGGCGCGTGACGGTATCGACCTCTGGTGTCGTGCCCGCGATGGATCGTTTGCGTGATGCTTGCCCGGTGGCGCTGGCGGTGTCGCTGCATGCGCCCAACGATGCCATTCGTGACGCGATCATGCCGATTAACCGCAAATACCCGCTCAAAGAGCTGCTGGCAGCTTGTAATCGCTATCTGGAAAAAGCCCCGCGCGATTTTATTACCTTTGAATACGCGATGATCGAGGGAATCAATGATAAACCTGAGCATGCGCGTGAATTGGCCGCGCTGGTGCGTCATGTGCCCTGCAAATTCAATCTGATTCCTTTTAACCCATTCCCTGGTTCGGGCTACAACCGTTCGTCGCGGGATGCTATCCTCGCCTTCCGCGATATTTTGATCGCGGAAGGGTATGTCGCAACTGTGCGTAAAACGCGCGGCGACGATATCGATGCTGCGTGTGGTCAACTGGCCGGTCAGGTGCAGGATAAAACTCGCCGAACCGCGCGCATGGCGGCATCGACACAAACGCTCCAGTTTCACAAGGGAAAGTCATGAAACGGTGGTTGCTCGTCCTGTTGGTGCTTGGAATGGCCGGTTGCGTTGGCACGGGTGGAAAAACGGTGAATCTCGGCGGGAAGGATGCAGAGCAGCGCGCGGTTGTACGCGTGCGTCTGGCTTCTGAATATTTGCGCTTGCAGAATTATCACGAAGCCACGCGCAATGCCTTGCAAGCGTTTGAGCATGTCCCGCGTTACGCCCCAGCGTATAACGTACTCGCGATGATTTCGGTCGAGTTGCGTGACGATGACAAGGCGCGCGCTTATTTCAAGCAAGCTCTGGAATCATCGCCCAATGATTCGGATGTGCTGCACAACCACGGGTGGTTCCTTTGTGAGCGCGGTGACACCAAAACCGGCTTGCAGCAATTGCAGGCGGCGGTTCGTAACCCGCTTTATTCCAGCCCAGACCACTCCATGCTGGTGGCTGGCCAATGTGCCCGCAAAGCGGGTGATACCGCAGCTGCGCGCGATTACCTAGAGCGTGCGCTGAAATACCGCGGCGATAATTTTGAGGCGAAGATGCAGCTGGCCGATCTGCTTTTGCAGACGGGGTCGGTTGCCGAAGCGCGTCGCGCTGCAATGGAAGTGGTTAAGGTGATGAATCCCCCTTCGGCAGAATTGCTCTGGCTGGCGGTGCGCGTCGAGCGCAAGCTGGGCAATCGTGAAGGTCAGCTGCGTTTTTCTGATGATTTGCGCAAACGCTATCCGGATTCGCTGGAAGCCTCGAAGTTGATGGCTGGACAATACGAATAAGGCAGGGTCATGTTGGAAGAACAGATGTCGGTCGGCGCGCAGTTGCGTGCGGCGCGCGAGGCGCAGGGTCTGACGATCGAGCAGGCGGTGCAGCAACTCAAATTGGCGCGACGCCAGATTGAAGCGATTGAAAGTGATGATTTTGCTGCTTTGCCGGGCAATACTTTTGCGCGCGGTTTTGTGCGCAACTATGCGCGACTTTTGAAGCTGGATGCCGAACCCTTCTTGGCGGCGCTGGAATCGCAATTGCCCAGAGAGCGAGAGCAAGTCGCTTTCCCGCAGGCCAGTGAAAACCCGTCCAACCTTGGCCTGGAAATTCGCGAAGGCGCGGCGCGCACGGGAACTTGGCCTGTGGTGTTGATGGTGGCGCTGGGTCTGTTGATCGGCGGTGGCTTGGTCTGGTGGTATTTGCAGCAACCGGCCATGCCCGAAATCGCCGTGGAGGAGCGTGAAAGCGCGGCTTCCTTGCCTGAAGTGATTCCGTATGAAGATGAAACCCTGCAAGCGAGTGCTCCGGATATTGATCTGGCTATTGCCAGTATGGTGAGCAGCGCCCCGGCGAGCGCCGTGCAGGAAAGCGCCAGTGTGGCGCAAGCCTCTATGGTCAGCGTCGCAGTCGCCAGTCGTGAGGCCGCGCAGCCTGCTTCGACGCCTGTGCGCCGGGTTTCCAGTGCGGTGGCTGCACGCGGGATTCGGGTGGTGGCCGGTTCAGATACTTGGGTGCAAATCCACGATGCGGAAGGCCAGCGTATTTTTTCCGGCATTCTCAATGCAGGGGCGGAGCAGGCGTGGGCAGGGCAGCCGCCGTATCAGCTCAAGATTGGAAATGCGCCGAGCGCCAAACTGTTTTATCGCGGCAAACTGGTGGATCTCGCTCCCTTCACCCGCGGTGATGTTGCTACTCTGGAACTCAAATAAATGATTGATTTTGCTCTTCCGCGTCGCGCATCGCGTCAGGTTCGCATCGGCAATCTGATGGT
>CAXYUI010000051.1:0-9206 GCA_964291975.1 uncultured Formivibrio sp.
AAGGTGCGCGCGCCCACCCTCGCCGATCAGGCCGAATTGGCAGTGCTGGACGCTGCCACCAACAGTCACCCCTGGCATCCGACCCAATGGGCCGATTCGCTCGGCAAGCATCTGTGTCTGGGACTGGAAGACCAAGGCCGGATCGTGGCGTCTTGCGTGGCGATGAATACGGTCGGTGAAGCTGGACTCTTGCAGATCGCGGTCGAGCCGGCGCGCTTTGGTCAAGGACTGGGTCAGCAACTGCTCGCGGCGCTCAATGAAGCGCTGTACCAGCGCGGTGCGGAGCGCCTTTTTCTGGAAGTGCGCGCGTCCAACGCGCGCGCCAAACGCTTTTATATCGCCGCGGGTTTCGAGCACGTCGGCCGCCGCAAAGGCTATTACCCCACACCGGACGGGCGCGAAGACGCGCTGCTGTATCAGCTTGATATTGCCGGAGCGCTGAGATGATGGATCGCCGCGCGCTCGTCATGGAAGAACTCGGCCTCGCCCCCATGTGGGTGCGGCGCGAACTGCTGCTCGATGAAGACGATGTCACCGCCAGCGAGACCGTCGCTACGGCCAGCGCCAAAACGACGGCGGCGAACCCACGCACCCATGCCTTGCAACAGGTCATCAAGGCCGCGCAAAAACCGATTCCGACTGGCGAAAAAGCCGAAGCCACGCCCGCACCAACACCCCAAAATGACGAACGCGCGCTGGCAATCAGCCAGATGAATTGGGATGAGTTGCAAGAAGCGGTGCGCAATTGCACGGCTTGCGAGCTGTGCCAAAGCCGTACGCAGACCGTGTTTGGCGTCGGTCATCCGCAAGCGCCGCTGGTGGTGGTCGGCGAAGCGCCGGGCGCAGATGAAGATCGTCAGGGCGAACCCTTTGTCGGCGTGGCGGGCAAGCTGCTCGACAATATGCTCGCCGCCATCGGCGAAAAACGCGGCGAGCGGGTCTTTATTGCCAATGTGCTCAAATGCCGCCCGCCGGGCAATCGCAATCCCAAGCCTGAAGAAGTGGCGCAATGCGCGCCCTTCCTGCACCGCCAGCTCGAATTGATCGCACCGCATGCGCTGCTTGCCGTTGGTCGCTTTGCGATCCATACCCTGCTCGAAACCGACATCCCGGTTGGCGCCCTGCGCGGCAAAGTGCACCGCTACCGCAATACGCCGGTCGTCGTGACTTATCATCCGGCTTATCTCTTGCGCAACCTGCCCGACAAATCCCGCGCCTGGCGCGATTTGTTGCTGCTGCGCACCCAGTTACCCCAATCCTGATTCACCGCGCCACTTCGGTTCTCGGCAAAAGCGATTAGACTGAAACCTCGCCCTCTTGCCGAGAACACACCATGCACGCGCAGTATCATCTTGGCCGCCAGCCGATTCTCGACCGCAAAGGCCAGTTGGTGGCTTATGAGCTGCTGTTTCGCAACAGCACTCAAAACAGCGCTCAGGTCAGCGATGATTTTCTGGCTTCAGCCCACGTTATCCAGAATGCGGTGGGACAAATCGGACTGGATCGGGTGCTGGGCAACCGCCTGGGTTTTATCAATGTCAGCGCGGATTTACTGCTCTCGGACGTGATCGAGCTCTTGCCGCGCGAGCAGGTCGTGCTCGAAATCCTGGAAACCGTCCAAGTCACGCCCGAGATCGTCGCGCGCTGCTCGGCACTGGCTAAAGCCGGCTTCAAGTTTGCGCTCGATGACATCATCCACCCCCAACAAGAACAACTCGCGCTACTGCCTTATGTCCAGTATGTGAAGATCGACGTCCTGGAAATCAGCGGCTCAGAACTGGCCGCGCTGGCGCAAGGATTTATGCGCCATCCAGTCAAACTGCTGGCGGAAAAAGTCGACAATCCAGCGCAACGCGATTTCTGCCTGAAAGCCGGTTTCGAACTTTTCCAGGGTTACTATTTTGCGCGACCGACGATTATTTCCGGGCGCACCCCCAGCCCTTCGCAACTGGCAGTTCTGCGCATTCTGGGATTGGCGCACCGTGAAGCCGATACGGCCGAGCTGGAAAACGCTTTCAAACAAGCGCCCGATCTCACGGTCAACCTGCTGCGCCTTGTGAACTCAATCGCCTTCAATTCGCTCTCGCGCGTCGGCACAGTCAACCGGGCTTTGACGATTCTGGGGCGCCAGCACCTGAAGCGCTGGGTGCAACTTTTGGCATTCACTCAGGTCGATCAGGATTACAGCGGCATGAGCCCCTTGGCGCGCACCGCCGCCTTGCGCGGCCGCTTTATGGAGCTGATCGTCGCGGCGCATCATCCCAGCCAGCCCGACCTGCCCGAAAAAGCGTTTATGGTCGGCATGCTGTCCCTGCTGGACGCCCTGTTTCAGCAGCCGCTGACCACCCTGATCGGACAATTGAATCTAACCAGTGACCTGGGCGCTGCTTTGCTGGAGCGGCGCGGCGCGCTGGGACAGTTGCTGAGTTTTGTCGAGGACATCGAGCAAAACCGCCCTTTGACAATGAGCGTACCGGACAATTTCAACCAGCTTTACGCCGATGCCATGCAGTGGGTGGACGATCTGGAAATCGAAAGCTAAGACACTGTCTTTTGCGCCTTCTGCCCTCAAGCAGAACACACCCTCTCGCAGCGCCATCGATAAAAAAGGCGGCAGGAAACCTGCCGCTTTTTTGAGACTAGCGCGTTTATTCTTGCGCTTGCGCCGGTGTCGGCGCCTTGCCGTAAGTTACCTTGTACTCTTTCTTCAAGCCATCCAGGTAAGCGCGCACGGCCGCCATCGCTCCGACGCGACTGATCTGTTCGGACAAGGCCTGACGATCTTCTTCGCTAGGCGCAGTCACCGGCAAAACCTTGCTGACCTTGTAGATGACATAGCCATTAGCGCCATCCGCCCCGCCCACATAAGCCGGTACTTTAGCGGCATCCACTTGGAAGATGCCACGCAGCAGCTCTGGATTGAGGCCTTGCGGATCAACGCGCTGCACTTGCAAAGGCTTATTCCAAGTCACGCCAGCCTCATTGCCCGCTTGCAGTGTCTTGATTTTCGCAGCGCCTTCTTCAATCGCGCGCTTCAAGGCTTTTTCTTGCTTGAGTTTTTCAATAATCCCGGCCGAAACGCTCGCCAGCGGCTGCATCTGCTCTGGCTTGTGCTCGATCACGCGCGCGGCCAACAGCACGCCAGGCGCCACTTCAATCGCTTCGGTATTTTGCTTTTTCTTCAGGACATCGTCCGAGAAGATCGCTTCCAGCAATTTGGGAGCCGCAAACTTGGGATCATCTGCATTCTTGCGATTGATCCAGCCCGATTGAGCGATCTTCAGCTTGAGCTCATCGGCAGCAGGCTTTAGCGAATCGGTCTGCTGATAAACCAGATCGTTGAGCTTTTCCTGTTGCGCCAAGAATTGCGTTTGTGCTTTTTGCGCTTTGAGCTTCTGTTCGATCTCAGATTTCGCTTCAGCCAGCTGCTTGCTGCGCACATCATCCACCTTGATGATGTGATAGCCATATTGGGTTTCGACCACATTGCTGATCGCGCCCTTGGCCAGGGTAAAGGAAGCATCTTCGAACGGCTTGACCATCTGGCCATCGCGCTTGATCCAGCCACCCAGCGATCCGCCATTGGCGGCCGACACCGTGTCTTGGGACTGCTTCTTGGCCAACTCAGCAAAGCGAGCCGGATTCTTCTTAACTTCAGCCAGCAATGCTTCAGCTTGCTTTTTGATAGCGGCCTTTTGCTCAGCCTTCGCGTCTTGCGGCGCCATCAACAGAATGTGGCTGACTTTGCGCTCTTCACCAGCAAATTCCGTCTGATGTTCAGCAAAGTACTTCTGAATTTCTTCATCCGAAACTTGGACATTCGCACTGAGTTGTTCTTGCGAAAGGGTCAGGTATTCCACCCGTACGGCTTCGGACACTTTGTAATCGGCCGGATGGGCATCGTAGTAAGCTTTGACTTCAGCATCGCTCGGCGAGATTTCTTTCAAAGCAAGATATTGCTGTGGCGAAAAATGCAAAGCTTGCACTTCACGTTTTTCAGCCAAAAGACGCGCCAGAAGCTCAGTTTGAGCTTTGCCAGAAAGGCCGGTTTCCAGAAGGCCGCCCAACATACGGCGAATCACAACTTGATCGCGGACTTCTTGCTCAAAACTTTCTGGATTTTTTTGTGCTTGCAACAGGGCATCACGATATTTTGCAGCATCGAACTTACCCTCGGTCTGAAAGGCTGGATTTTCGCCGATCATTTCACGCAGAGCCGCTTCCGAGAGGAATACGCCCTGTGCCTTGGCATCTTCCAGCAACAGTTGGCGCTGTACCATCTGCTCAATCACCATGGGCTTCATTTCATCCGGAACCGAACGATTGCCGATCAAGGCATTAAGTTCACGCTCCGTAATTTTGGTACTGCCCACTTTGGCCAGATAATTGTCACCGCCCTGCCAAGCATTCAGACCGGTTACGCCAAAACCGATCACCAAGCCAAGCGTAACGACCCCCAAGACCACCTGAACGGCGGTTCTGTTTCTTTCGACAAAATCGAACATGAAATGCCAACTCCACGGGTTTAAGCAGCTGCGTATGATGCCAGAACGACGAAAGACTGTCTCGCCAAGCAGCAAGGAAAGGTGAGGCAGAAATGCAAAAAGGGCAAACTCGCGTTTGCCCTTTTCAAATTCTTTGGCGGAGCGGACGGGACTCGAACCCGCGACCCCCGGCGTGACAGGCCGGTATTCTAACCAACTGAACTACCACTCCGCAGTGGTGAGGTCGGCATTATATACAAATAATGAATGAACACAAGAAGAATTTATTCATTATTTGGTGGGTAGTAGTGGATTCGAACCACCGACCCCCTGCGTGTGAAGCAGGTGCTCTAACCAACTGAGCTAACCACCCATTCTGCCTACCAACCTTGCGTTACATTGTCTGTAACGCGAAGGAGAATCATTGTACTGCATCTTTCAGGGATTTACCAGCCCTAAATTTCGGCTGTTTGGAAGCTTCGATCTTGATCTCTTCGCCGGTGCGCGGATTGCGGCCGGTGCGAGCTTCACGATCAGCCACATAGAAGGAGCCAAAACCAACCAGCGTCACTTCATCGCCAGCCTTCAGAGCAGCGGTTACAGCTTCAACGGTCGCATCCAGCGCCTTGCCTGCTTGAGCCTTGGACAAGCCTGCGGATTCGGCAATTGCATCGATCAATTCTGATTTGTTCACGTAAGTCCCCTTTCGGTAATTTGGTTGGTGTCCGGACGACCTGAAAAACTCTGTGGAGCTTTATAACAAGCCTGAAAAACGCATGTCAACTAATGTTTGATCGTGTGTTGGACTGAATCCACGCCTGCACTGGCCACAACAGACTCAGGTTTCACCTCAACCTCTGCCAAAGGCTCGGGCTGACGCTCCAAGGCAAAGCCCAGTACTTGATCGAACCACTTCACCGGATGAATGGCCAGACCACGTTTTACGTTGTCTGGAATCTCAACCAGATCCTTGGCATTCCCATCTGGAATCAGGACGGTCTTGATCCCGCCGCGATGAGCCGCTAGCAACTTTTCTTTCAAGCCACCGATCGGTAACACTTCACCGCGCAAGGTGATTTCGCCGGTCATCGCGACATCGCAGCGCACCGGAATACCCGTCAGGATCGAAACCATGGCCGTTGCCAGAGCGATACCGGCTGACGGACCATCTTTAGGCGTCGCGCCTTCAGGCAAGTGAATGTGAATGTCGTTCTTCTGGTAGAAGTCCGGATCAATCCCCAACTGAGTCGCGCGCGTGCGCACCACCGAGAGCGCAGCCTGGATGGATTCTTGCATCACATCGCCCAGCTTGCCGGTCTGGATCATCTTGCCCTTGCCCGGCAATTTCACCGCTTCGATCGTCAGCAATTCGCCGCCCACTTCGGTCCACGCCAAGCCAGTCACCTGACCGATCTGGTTCTGCTGTTCCGCCATGCCGTAATCGTAACGACGCACGCCCAGATATTTGTCGAGGTTCTTGGCATTAACCGTCACCTTCTTATCCGAAGGCTTGGTCAAAAGGCCTTTGACCACCTTGCGGCAGATGCGGGCGATTTCACGATCGAGGCTACGCACACCAGATTCGCGGGTGTAATAACGCACGATGTCACGCACAGCGGCTTCAGCGATATTCAGCTCGCCCTCTTGCACGCCGTTATTTTTCATCTGCTTGGGAACCAGATACTTGAGCGCGATATTGACCTTCTCGTCCTCGGTGTAACCGGGCAGGCGGATCACCTCCATCCGGTCAAGCAGCGCCGCCGGAATATTCAGCGAATTGGCGGTGGCCACAAACATCACATCCGACAAGTCGTAATCGACTTCCAGATAGTGATCGCTAAACGCGTGATTTTGTTCCGGATCAAGCACTTCCAAGAGCGCCGCCGACGGATCGCCACGGAAGTCCGCGCCAAGCTTGTCGACCTCATCGAGCAGGAACAGCGGATTCTTCACCGCCACCTTGGTCATCGATTGCAGGATCTTGCCCGGCATCGAACCGATATAAGTGCGGCGATGACCGCGGATTTCCGCCTCGTCACGCACGCCGCCCAGCGCCATGCGCACAAACTTGCGATTGGTCGCCTTGGCGATCGACTCACCCAGCGAGGTCTTGCCCACGCCGGGCGGCCCTACCAGGCACAGAATCGGCGCTTTCAGGCGATCCACGCGGCTTTGCACCGCAAGGTACTCCACGATGCGTTCCTTGACCTTTTCAAGGCCGTAGTGATCCTCGTCCAGCGTGGCTTCCGCCGTCGGAATATCTTTGCTGATCTTGGTGCGTTTTTTCCACGGCAAGCCGAGCATGGTGTCGATATAAGTCCGCACCACGGTCGCTTCGGCCGACATCGGCGACATCATGCGCAGCTTTTTGAGTTCAGCATCGCACTTTTCGCGCGCTTCTTTGCTCATGCCAGCGGCTTTGATCTTTTTGTCGAGCTCGTCCAAATCGGCATTTTCGTCGATTTCGCCAAGCTCTTTCTGGATCGCTTTGACCTGCTCATTGAGGTAGTACTCGCGCTGGCTTTTTTCCATCTGGCGCTTTACGCGACCACGGATGCGCTTTTCGACCTGCAAGATGTCCAGTTCGGTTTCCAGTTGCTTGAGCAGATGCTCAAGACGCTGCTTGACCTCAAGCATTTCCAGAATCGCCTGCTTTTGTTCAAGCTTGAGCGGCAGATGGGCGGCGATGGTATCGGCCAGACGGCTGGCGGAATCAATCCCCGACAAGGAAGTCAGGATTTCCGGCGGGATTTTCTTGTTGAGCTTCACGTACTGATCGAACTGCGTCAGCAAGGTGCGACGCATCGCTTCGACTTCGTGATTCTCATCTTCAGACTGCGTCAGCGGCATGACTTCGGCGCGGTAATAGCCCTCGTCCTCATTGAGCGAGCGCAGGCGCGCGCGCTGCACGCCTTCAACCAGCACCTTCACCGTGCCGTCGGGGAGCTTGAGTAATTGCAATACCGACGCAATGGTGCCCACCGGAAAGATGTCAGCCAGTTCAGGATCGTCTTTGGACGCATTGGTTTGCGCGGCCAATAAAATATGCCGACCTTCATCCGCTGCGGCCTCCAAGGCCTGAATGGACTTAGGGCGCCCCACAAAGAGTGGGATGACCATATGCGGGAAAACCACCACATCGCGCAATGGCAGCATCGGCAAGGTAGTCAGCCTGGCGGGCAATTCTTGATGTTCAGACATAATGTGACCTGCTTATCTTGATTCGCACTGAATAATGCGGGCGGCACGCTGGAAATTCAACGCGCACACAGAAAACAAGCCGCCCACGCGGAGCGGCTTGTCAGTAAGGCCCGCCTGAAATCAGGCGGCCTCAGGTTCGGAATCTGCCTCTCGAGGCAGAAAAGCCGGCTTAGCCCCTTCGGTGATGACCTTCTCATCCACCAAGACGCGCCCAACCGAATCCATACCCGGCAATTCATACATCGTATCGAGCAATGCGCCCTCCAGAATCGAACGCAAGCCACGCGCACCCGTTTTGCGCTCCATGGCTTTACGTGCCAGCGCCGACAGAGCCGCCGGTTCGATTTCCAGTTCGACTTCTTCCATTTCAAACAACTTGCGGTACTGCTTAACGAGTGCATTTTTCGGTTCGGTCAGAATCGAAATCAGCGCGGATTCATCAAGCTCATCGAGCGTGGCGATCACCGGCAAACGACCGACAAATTCCGGAATCAAGCCAAAACGCACCAGATCGTCAGGCTCAACATCATGCAGACGACGTGCGTTTTTCTCACGGGTTTCTTCGCTGATCACCTCGGCGCCAAAGCCGATGCCACCCTTAACCGAGCGGTTGCGAATGATCTTGTCCAAGCCTTCGAAAGCACCGCCACAAATGAACAGAATATTGGTCGTATCAACCTGCGGCATTTCCTGATTTGGGTGCTTGCGCCCGCCATGCGGCGGCACAGAAGCCAGCGTGCCCTCGACAATCTTCAACAAGGCCTGCTGCACGCCCTCGCCCGACACGTCGCGGGTAATCGACGGGTTTTCGCTCTTGCGCGCGATCTTGTCGATTTCGTCGATGAACACAATGCCACGCTGCGCTTTTTCGACATCGTAATCGCACTGAGCCAAAAGTTTGGCGATGATGTGCTCGACATCCTCACCCACATAACCGGCTTCGGTCAGCGTGGTGGCGTCGGCAATCACAAACGGCACATCGAGCATCTTGGCCAGCGTTTGCGCGAGATAAGTCTTGCCCGAGCCCGTCGGCCCGATCAGAAGGATGTTGGACTTAGCCAGTTCAACATCGTCGGCCTTGCCCGCGCCTTTGGTCGAAAGACGCTTGTAGTGGTTGTACACCGCCACCGACAGAATCTTTTTGGCGCGATCTTGCCCGATCACATATTGATTCAGGGTTTCGCGGATTTCGGTCGGCAGCGGCAAGCGCTTACCTTCCGGGGTCTGCACCGCAGCCAGGTTCGCTTGGGATTCTTCGCGAATGATGTCATTGCACAGCGCAATACACTCATTGCAAATGAAAACCTGCGAGCCGGCGATCAGTTTGGTGACTTCATGCTGGCTTTTGCCACAGAAGGAACAGTAAAGCAGTTTTTCGCTGGATTTTTGAGTCATTGCTGCACTCCCGAGCCTTGCGGCACAGGGGAAGAAAAGCAGCCAGACTAGCTGGCGGCGGGGTTCAGAAAACAGGCCTTGGCGTCGGCTCGCGCAGCCAAAACTTGATCGATCAGGCCCTACGCC
>CAXYUI010000052.1:0-9160 GCA_964291975.1 uncultured Formivibrio sp.
TCATGGGGCAGACCCCCCACGAAGAAGGCAGCATGTGGAACACCATGCCTTGCCACACGCACGACCGCCGCATGGAAGTCTATCTGTTCTTCAATATGCAGCCCGACGCGGTGGTCTTTCACATGCATGGCGAGCCGACCGAATCGCGCCATCTGGTTGTGCGCAACGAACAAGCCGTCATCAGCCCAAGCTGGTCCATCCACACGGGCGTGGGTACGCAGTCTTATACCTTTATCTGGGGCATGGCCGGGGAAAACCAAACTTTCCCGGATATGGATCATGTCGCCATGACCACCTTGAAATAAACGCTGTTCAGTAGTCCCGAACCGGCTCGCCGGGTCTTTCTTCAACCACAAGGAAACTCAAAAATGAGCAATCCGTTCGACCTGAAGGGCAAAGTTGCCCTCATCACTGGTGGCGCCCAAGGCATTGGTGCCGCTATCGCCGCCAAGGTTGCCGAAGCCGGCGCCAACGTCATCTGCGCTGACTTCGCGCCGATGGCTGCTGAATCGATCGCTGCAATGGACGCTGCTGTTGCCAAGACTGGCGGCAAGTGGTGGTACCTGCAAGCCAACCTGACCGAAAAGGGTGCTCCGCAAAAGGTCATCGACGAAGCCGTGAAGCTGGCTGGTCAAGTTGACCTGCTGGGTAACGTGGCTGGCACCATCCGCCGCGCTCCGTTCCTGGAACACAGCGAAGCCGACTTCGACTTCGTGATGCAAATCAACCTGTACGCCCCGATGTACCTGTCGCAAGCCTTCTGCCGCCACGTAGTTGGCCGCAACGGCACCGGCAAGATCATCAACATCTGCTCGATGCTGTCCTACCAAGGCGGCATCTTGGTTCCGGGTTACACCGCTTCCAAGCACGGTATCGCTGGTATCACCAAGCTGATCGCCAACGAAATGGGCACCAAGGGCATCAACTGTAACGGTATCGCCCCGGGCTATATCGCGACCGCCAACACCGCTCCGATCCGCGCCGATGCAGAACGCAACAAAGCCATCCTGGATCGTATTCCTGCTGGTCGTTGGGGCGAGCCGGAAGATCTGGCTGGCACCGCTGTATTCCTGTTCTCCAAGGCTTCTGACTACCTCAACGGCACCATCATCAATGTGGATGGCGGCTGGCAAGCTCGCTAATCGATTCATTTCGATTACACGTAATAAAAATGCCGTTCACCATGTGAACGGCATTTTTTATGTCTGCGGCAAGATCAAGCGCCAAGCCACTGCGCAATCGTCAGCAACAAAATCACCGCCACCCAAAGCAAAACCGAGCGCCAGACCAAACCGACCGCACTGGCCAGATAATCCGGATTGGCCGCATCGCCCACACCCAATTCCGGGCGGAATTTGACCGTGTGATCCTGATGCACAGCATTGCCGATCCGCACCGACAAAGCACCCGCCGCCGACGCCAGCAGGATGCCGTAATCGTAATTAACCCACTCTTTGGCCTGTGTGCGCCAGCATTGCACGGCATCCTCAAAATCACCCATGACGGCAAAACCCACCGCAGCCAGTCGCACCGGCACATAATCCATGGCTGCAAGCACCGCCGCAGCAAAGCCGCCAAAGGCTTCGATCCCGGGTCTATCCCACTTCTGCCGCAGCAAACTGGCAGCGCGATAGACCAAAGCGCCGGCCGGACCCACCAGCCACGCCAGCGCAATGAACCAGAAGATCGTCGCAAAGACATAACGGTAAGAGTCGGTAATACCCTGCTCAATGGTCAGACTGGCGATTTCATCCTCGGTCAGCTCCGAAGTAGCCAAGCCGGTCCAATCCGCCAAAGCCACTCGCGCGGCAGGCAAATCATCAAGCTGCAAGGCTTTGGAAATCCCGGTAAAGGCCGAACTGAATTGGCGAAACCCCATAGTCAGCCACAGCACCAGCACCGAAAACGCCAAGCCAAGGAACAAATTGAGCGTGCACAAATACCAGTAGACACCCACCGACAACAGCGCCAGCGGCAACACGGCAATCAGCCAAGCCAGCGCGCCATTGCGGTATTCGCCGGCGTTCATATTGCGCTCCAGCCGGTTAGCCAAACGCACAAAAGTCAGATAGACCCGGTTGCGACTACTCACCGGGCGGAATTGCTCAAGAACCAGCGCCAGAATCAGCGAAATAATGCTCATGGATTTCTTCTTTCGTTAACGTAAGCTGCAAGATACCATAGGGGCGCAGGCGACCCAAGATAGCCGCTTGAAATCAGCCCAAAGGCCGCCATTTAGCCCAATGTCACATCACAAGAACCTCAGGAGAATACTCATGGAGCATAAACTGCCCGAACTGCCGTACGCCATCGACGCCCTCGCCCCGCATATGTCCAAGGAAACACTGGAATATCACTACGGCAAGCATCACCAGACCTACATCACCAATCTGAACAACCTGATCAAGGGCACGGACAACGAAGCGAAATCGCTGGAAGACATCGTCAAGTCCGCGCCGGCTGGCGGTCTTTACAACAACGCAGCCCAAGTCTGGAACCACACCTTCTTCTGGCTCTCGTTCAAGCCGAACGCCGAAGGCGCAGCTCGCGCACCGGCAGGCGCGCTGGCCGATGCCATCGCCGCCAAGTGGGGCTCTTTCGACGACTTCAAGAAAGCCTTCGCCACTTCGGCCGCTGGCAACTTTGGTTCGGGCTGGACTTGGCTGGTGAAAAAAGCTGACGGTAGCCTCGATATCGTCAACATGGGCGCAGCCGGCACGCCCCCCACCACCGGCGACCCGGCCCTCTTGTCCCCCGACGTCTGGGAACACGCTTACTACATCGACTACCGCAATAGCCGCCCGAACTATCTGGAAGCTTTCTGGAAGCTCGTGGACTGGGACGTGGTCGCCAAGCGCTTCGCCTGATTTCTCTTTGCCATAAAAAAGGACGCCAGCCGGGCGTCCTTTTTTATTTTCCGATCGAATCAGAAGCGTTCCGGCAGCTTTTGCAAAATCACGATCTTTTTGTTTTCCAGACGAATATACCCGCCAAAAACGAGTTCTTTCAGAATGCGCGCAATCATTTCGCGCGAAGAACCCACTCGGTCAGCAATCGCTTGCTGGGTCAGCGGCTGGACGATCATGGTCTGACCGTCGATTTCTTCGGCCAGCGATTCGAGCAAGGTGCGCACCCGGCCATACACATCAAGCAAGGCGAGACTCTTCATGGTGGCCGAGAGCTTGCGCACGATCAGCGCCAAATTGCGAATAATCAGATCCTTGACCGCAGGATAACGCTCCATGCTGGCCAGGAAATCATGCTTGGTGAACATCAAGAAAGTCGAATCTTCAATGGCTTGCGTCGTCCAGCCGCGCGGTTCGTCATCCAGCAAAGAGATTTCGCCGAACACGTCGCCAGGCTCGCCAATCTTGAAAACAAATTCTTTGCCCTGGTTATCGCTGGTAAAAGAACGGGTATGACCATCGAGCAGAATGTACATCGCATCGGCCACTTCACCTTCACGGAACAGATAAGTCCCCTTAGGCAAACTGCGTTTGATGGCTGATTTCAGCAATAGATCCAATTCTTCTTCCGGAAAACCGGAAAAAAGGGTGATTTCGGCAAGCAGATTTTTCATAGCGCACAGTCCTGATAATCAAATCCGGTTAGCGACCGGATGAAGTCGTTTTCTTTTCGGCCGCATTTACCGCACTCGCGACACTGGCCGTCGATACGTCAGGCGTAACCGGTTCGAGTACATCGGCAGGCGGCGGCACGATATCAATTCGCTTAGCCTGCATGTATTCATTCATTTCACGCCAGCCTGCATAAATATCGGCCTTGGGAATCTTGGCATTACGGCGGTAACAGTCCTCAAGCGCGCGCCCACTATGGCGGCACGCAGCGCCAATCGCCTTGCCATTATCTTTTTGCTTATTGAGCTGTTCATTGACTTGATCGCAAGCGGACAAGCCCAAAAAAACAGCCAGAGAAAGAATGACGGATACCGGTTTCACGATTGAAAGATCCGAACAGGTAGACAGTGTGAATTGTACCGCATCACTCCCGGAGCGCGAGCGCATTAACCTCATAAAAAGAAACGAAACCGCAATTAAAAACGGGGCAGCTTGATTTAGCTGCCCCGTTGGATGATTTTTCAGATTTTTATTCCTGCTGAATCCCGGCCAATACCCAGCGCGGATCACCAGCGCTCGGGCGTGTGAAGTGCCAGATCTCAACAAATGACACCGCAGGCGCATGCAAGGATTCACTGACGCGGCCACTAAAACGAACGCTCGCCACCGTATTTCCACCTTCAATCACAGCATCGAGCAAGTCGACGTTCAACTCAGAGAATTCTGCCAATTCACGATTAGCCGCGATCTCCGACTTCAGCGCATCAAACAATTCTGCCGTCATATAACGACGCACTTCTTCCACCTGCTCGGGGGAATTGAGTGACTGAATATGCATAAAGCTCGCGCGGGCTTGCCGCAAAAACGCCGCAGTTTCTGTCCCGTCAGGCAGGCGCGTCAGCGTACTGACCGGAGCCGCAGAACCACCGCCTTCGCCCAATCGAAACACTTTGCGCTCTTGCGTCGCATCGAAAGCAGGGGCAGCGCCATTTGCTACATAAGGCGAAGCCGGTTGCGGACGACGACGCGACAACATCATGGCACCCACCACCGCCAAACCACCCAGCAACAAAATCATCCCCCAAGGAATACCGGAAGGCTGCGATTGAGCCATCGCGCCGGAAGCTTGGTTACCATCCATCGCCCGGCCCAACATATAGCCCCCCACTGCACCCGCCGCTGCACCGGCGGCAACACCACCCCAACCCGGGCCGCTACGTTGCGGCTGCGCTGCGGGCTGCGGCGCTTGCTGTGGCGGAACGGCTTGCTGCCTAGGCGGCGCGCTACGCGTAATTTGGCTGCGCTGCATGCCAGCCGAGCGGCCACCACCAATGCGAGCCGCCTCGACAAAGCCGGAGGCCAGGAAAGTCACTGAAAGCAGGGCGATCATCAGGGAGCGACCAGTCTTGCTCATGGAATTTCTACTCTTTCGGTAAATGCGAAAATTCGCACAGCTTAGTTCGTAGCGATTCTTGAAAGTTCAAGTCGCCCGCAGAGAAATCAACCGTCGATGCAACAAGCCCCTGCATGGACCAAAAAGCAGGGGCTTGTTATCGCGTGCATTACGCCATCAACCGCTGACGCAACTGGATGGCAATCAGCTTTCGCCGGCCGCCACGCTTTCCAGGAAGCTCTTCAGTCGTTCCGAGCGCGTCGGGTGACGCAGTTTGCGCAGCGCCTTGGCTTCAATCTGACGAATCCGCTCACGCGTCACATCAAACTGCTTGCCGACTTCTTCCAGCGTGTGGTCGGTGTTCATGTCGATCCCGAAACGCATGCGCAGCACCTTGGCTTCGCGCGGCGTCAGCGTATCGAGCACTTCCATCGTCGCTTCGCGCAGACCCGCGTACACAGCGGCATCCGCCGGCGCCATGTTGTTCTGGTCTTCGATAAAGTCACCCAGATGCGAATCGTCGTCGTCGCCGATCGGCGTTTCCATCGAGATCGGCTCCTTGGCGATCTTGAGGATCTTGCGGATCTTGTCTTCCGGCATTTCCATCTTGATCGCCAGTTCTTCCGGCGTCGGCTCAATGCCGGTTTCTTGCAGAATCTGGCGCTGGATGCGGTTCATCTTGTTGATCGTTTCGATCATGTGCACCGGAATCCGGATGGTACGCGCTTGGTCAGCAATCGAGCGGGTAATGGCCTGACGGATCCACCAGGTTGCATAGGTCGAGAACTTGTAGCCGCGACGGTATTCGAATTTATCCACCGCCTTCATCAAGCCGATATTGCCTTCCTGGATCAGATCAAGGAACTGCAGACCACGGTTGGTGTACTTCTTGGCGATCGAGATCACCAGACGCAAGTTGGCTTCGATCATTTCGCGCTTGGCGCGACGTGCCTTGGCTTCACCCGTCGACATCTGACGGTTGATTTCCTTGAGCTCCTTGATCGGCAGCATCGCCACTTCTTGCAACTCGGAGAGCTTTTGCTGCTTTTCCATTACGGCGTGCTGGTAGCGCGCCAGAATCGCCGAATACTTGTGACCGTAGTTGATTTCGTCGAGCACCCAGCTGGTGTCGGTTTCGCGCCCCACAAAAGTCTTGATGAAATGCTCGCGCGGCATCTTCACCTTTTGCACGCAAATATCCATCACCTGACGCTCATAGCCACGCACATTATCCACCATGGTGCGCAGCTGATCGCACAGCGCCTCAACCTGGCGCGCCGAGAAGCGGATGTTCTGGAATTCAGCGACAATCTCTTGCTGGGCCTTGATATAGCCCTTGCCGGTCACGCCATCTTTTTTCAGCGACTTGACCATGGCTTCGTAATGGACGCGCACCCGAGCGAACACTTCGCGGGCTTCGTTCTTCAGCAGCTCCAGATTCGCGCGCGCGGCCGCTGCGCCATCATCTTCCTCGTCGCCTTCTTCTTCCTCATCGCCTTCCTCTGCGACGATTTCTTCTTCCGGCAATTCAGCAGGCGCTTCTTCCTCAACGGCATTCGGATCGATAAAGCCATCAACGACTTCGTCGATGCGAATTTCGTCGTTCAGGCCTTTGTCGACCAATTCCAGAATCTGGGCGATCGTGGTCGGGCAAGCCGAGATCGCCTGGATCATGTGCTTGAGGCCTTCCTCGATCCGCTTGGCAATTTCGATTTCGCCTTCGCGGGTCAGGAGCTCAACCGTGCCCATTTCGCGCATATACATGCGAACCGGGTCAGTGGTGCGGCCAAATTCAGCATCGACCGACGACAGCGCCGCTTCGGCTTCTTCGGCAGCATCTTCATCTGCCACCGCAGCCGGGGCATCCGACATCAGCATTTCTTCGGCATCCGGCGCTTCGTCGCAGACCTGAATGCCCATATTGGTGATCATGCTGATCACGCCTTCGATCTGCTCGGCATCGAGCATATCTTCTGGCAAGTGGTCGTTGATCTCGGCGTAGGTCAGGTAGCCACGCTCTTTGCCGAGCACAATCAGCAGTTTAAATTTCTGCTTGCGGACTTCCGGATCGATCTTTTCGGTCGCTTGCGGCCGGTTAACGTCCCGAAAATCAATATCTTCTTTCTCGAATTCGTGATCTGCAGCCATTTGAGTGCAACACTTCCGCGTGAATAGCAAAACTGGCAATTATACCAGAAACAGACGTCATCGCCCCGTCTTGGCGCGACAACATCCCCGTTACTTTTTGACAACCAGAGCGAGATACTCGCTTTTTTCATCTTCCGTCAGGCCGCCATTGGCAGCCCGAAAAACCAATTCCGCGTAGCGTTCTTGGACATTTGGGCGCTCCAAAACACGCCCTGCCACCACGCAGGTATCTGTAAATTCTTGCTGCAACAACTCCGGCGGAGAGCCAGCCAGAACCTCATTGGCTGAACGCAGCGCTTCCGACAGCATCGGAAACTCCGGACGTTCGCGCCACATTTCCAGCAACACCATCCCAGAAAGTTGCGGATTGTCTCGCGCCGCAGACAAAACCTCGGCAACAGTGCCTGCCACGCCTTCCACCGCCCAACCCAGCCAGAACGGCTCGCAATCGGCCAGCAAAGCCGGCGAATGCAAAGTCAGGCGCAAAAGTCGTTGCAAGACCCCCGGCGGAGGATTGCGTCGACCCAGTGCCCCGCGCGGCCGATCATCTTCGCGCCGACTACCGCGCCACTCACTTTTTCGTCCCGCCCCATTTTCACGCCGGAACGCAGCGCGTTCGCGCGGGACTTCATCCACTTCTTCAGCACGCTGCTGTCGCGCCGGCGCATCCAGCGCCGCCATGTCCTCCAGCGTGAGCTGGCACAGTTCGCCCAAGCGCTTGCGAATCAGCATCTGCAAAGCCGGCGCCTGCGTCATTTGCGCCAAATGCGGCTTGGCAATATGCAGCAAGCGCGCCCGGCCTTCTTCGGAACTCAAATCAACCTGCGCCGACAACTCTTTGAGCAGGTACTGCGACAGCGGCAAAGCCTCGCGCGAAAGCACATTTTCAAAACGCTCTCGTCCGAATTCCTGCACATAGCTGTCCGGATCGTGCTCGGTCGGCAAAAAGAGAAAACGCAGCTCCTTGCCATCAGTCACCACCGGCAAGCTGTTTTCCAGCCCACGCCAGGCGGCGCGCCGACCCGCCGCATCGCCATCAAAGCAGAACACCACTTCGTCAGCGAGCTTCAATAATTTTTTTACATGCTCGGGCGTGCACGCTGTTCCCAGCGTCGCCACCGCATATTCGACGCCATGCTGATGCAGCATGACGACGTCCATATAACCTTCCACCACCAGCACGCGGCCTTTGTCGCGAATCGCCGCACGCGCCTGCGGCAAGCCGTAGAGCTCGCGGCCTTTTTCAAACACCGGCGTCTCGGGCGAATTCAGATACTTGGGCTCACCCTTGCCCATCACGCGACCACCAAAGCCGATCACCTGATTGCGCTGGTTGATGATCGGAAACATCACCCGATCGCGAAAGCGATCATATTTGCGCTTGGTTTCTTCTTTTTCGATCACCAGACCCGCTTCGATCAGCTGCGCATTCCAGTCGTAATCGGGAAAGACTTTTTTCAGCGCCTGCCAGTCTTCGCCACCCGGCGCATAACCCAGACCAAAACGCGCGGCGATCTGACCCGCCACGCCACGGCCTTTGAGGTAAGTGATTGCTTCAGGAGCATTTTTCAACTGCGCGCGGTAAAAGTCGCACGCCTGTTTCAGCGCATCAAAAAGGCTGGGCGCGGTCTTGTCTTCCGGCCGAGCATCCCCCTCTTCCACTGGCATCTGCATGCCGACCGATTCAGCCAGCGAGCGCACCGCATCCGGGAACGAAATCGCTTGGTATTCCATCACAAAGCTCACTGCCGAACCGTGCGCGCCGCAACCGAAACAGTGATAGAACTGCTTGGTCGGACTCACGGTAAACGAGGGCGATTTTTCCTTGTGAAACGGGCAGCAAGCCTGATAGTTCTGCCCGGCTTTCTTGAGCGGCAGATAGCGTTCAACCACGTCGACAATATCAACGCGATTGAGTAAATCCTGGATGAAGGAATCCGGGATACGAGCCATACCACCTCAAACGGTTATTGGGGAGCACGCGCCAGAAAGGCGGTCTTACCCTGATCCTGCATGCCGCAACTGCGATAAAAATCGAGCG
>CAXYUI010000053.1:0-9102 GCA_964291975.1 uncultured Formivibrio sp.
GGTGGGGCAGATGGAAAAAGTCCTGCGTATTGCCAGTTACAACCTGCATAAAGGTCTGTCGGTTTTTAACCGGCGGCTGGTGCTGCATGAGATCCGCCAAGCTTTGCAAACCTTGGCGCCGGATATTGTTTTTCTACAGGAAGTTCAAGGTGAGCATAACCGCCATGTGGCGCGGTTTATGGAGTGGCCTCGTCGGCCGCAGCACGAATTTCTGGCCTGGGGTGAACTGGCGGCGATTTATGGGCGCAATGCCAGCTATAAGGCCGGCCATCATGGCAATGCGCTCTTGTCGCGTTTCCCGGTGCAGTCTTGGGTGAACCACGATCTGACGCTGCATCGTCTGGAGCAGCGTGGACTCTTGCAGTGCGAATTGCATGTGCCGGGTTGGGATCGTCCTTTGCATGCGTTTTGCGTACACCTGAACTTGCTGGCGCGTGATCGGCGGCGGCAGTTGGCGCTGTTGATCGACATCATTCAATCGGCCGATCCGGCCGATCCAGTGATTCTGGCGGGCGATTTCAATGACTGGCGGCAAGAGCTCTCTTTACGCTTACATGAACAGCTGGGCTTGGATGAAGCGTTTGATTTGGTGCATGGGCGGCACGCGATCAGTTTTCCGGCGCGGATGCCGCTCTTGGCGCTGGATCGCATTTATGTGCGCGGTTTACGGGTTGAAGAAGCGGCGGTTCTGGTCGACGCGCCGTGGCATTCACTTTCCGATCATGCCCCGCTGTGTGTGTCCTTGCGTCGTCAGGTGGCGGCATGAGCGATTATCTGTCCGGCAATCAGCTGCGCTTACTGTACAACGGCAATCATTACTTTCCGTTTTTACTGCGCGCCCTGCGTGAAGCCCAGCGTGAGATTTTTCTGGAAAGTTACATCTTTGCCGACGATCAGACCGGGCAGGAAGTGTTGGATGCCTTAGTGGCTGCGGCGATGCGCGGGGTTGAGGTCAAGCTGCATCTGGATGGTTTTGGCGCCGGAGATTTTCCGGATAAATGGCGCAGTCGCTTGGCGCGTGCGGGTGTCCGGCTTTTGTTTTTTCGTCCGGGATTAAAAGGGATTCACCTGAGCCGTTCGCATCTACGCCGCTTGCATCGCAAGTTGGTGGTGATTGATGGCGCGATCGCTTTTGTCGGCGGGATCAATATCATCAACGATTTCAACCAGGAACCCGGCCTGCCGCCGCGTTACGATTACGCGGTTGAAGTGCGCGGACCGGTGGTGGCTCAGATGCATCGCGCTGCTGATCAGCTCTGGCGGCAGACCGCATGGGTGCACCTGAAAAAAGACTGGGCTCGTCGTAGTCGAGTCCATCCGGATCGCCGAGCCGGGCATGGGCTCACCAGCGCCAAATTCCTGATCCGCAATAATCTGCGCCATCGGCGCGATATTGAACACGAATACCTTACTGCGATTGAGCAGGCGCGGCATGAGGTCTTGATCGCCAATGCCTATTTTCTGCCAGGGTATGGGTTTCGCCATGCATTGATGGCGGCGGCGGCGCGAGGGGTGCGGGTTGTTCTATTGCTACAGGGGCGGGTCGATCATTTGATCTTGCACTACGCCAGCCAGGGTTTGTATCGGCAGCTTTTGTCGGCCGGAGTAGAAATCTATGAGTACCGGCGCGGTTTTATGCATGCCAAAGTCGCCACGGTGGATGGTCGGTGGTCGACCGTAGGTTCGAGCAATATTGACCCATTCAGCTTACTCTTGGCGCGCGAAGCCAATCTGTTTGTGCGTGACATGACCTTTGCCGCGCAATTGCACAATGACTTGCGGCGAGTGCTGCGCGAGCAGGCTGTGCCGATTCGCCTGGAAGACTTGCGGCGTGTTGGCATTGCTCAGCGTGTTTTTCAGTGGGTTTGTTATGGCTTTGTGCGGCTGGCCATGAGCCTTTCTGGCTATGGCGGCAGCCGCAATCTGGAATAAATCACTTTTTGGGCGTGCGCTCGTGAGCGCGTTCAAACTCAACCGCGGCGCGCAAAACGCCGCGCATGATGTCGACTTCTTCTTGTTCCATCTTGGCGCGCAAAAATAATCGGCGCAGTCGGGGCATCAGGCGCTTGGGGCGATCGGGCTTTAAAAAGCCGATGGTAATCAGCGCTTCTTCCATGTGCTTGAAAAAGAGCTCCATGTATTCGTGGGTTGGATAGGCTCGTTTTTCTTCCAGGTGCGAAACGTCGTCAAGATAGGCAGCGCGGAGCTCGTAACACAGCACTTGCGCGGCTTGCGAAAGATTCAGGCTGGAATAATCCGGATTGGTTGGAATGGTAACCAGCCGGTTGCACAGTTGAACTTCCTCAATGGTCAGTCCAGACATTTCGGTGCCGAATACCAGAGCAATTTCGCCCCCTTGTTCAGCGATCGACAGCAGTTCCGGGGTGAGTTTGCGTGGGGTTTGCAGCGGCAGTGTCAATTCGCGGCGGCGCGCGGTCATGGCCACTTGCAAAGTGGTGCCGGCCAGCGCTTCTTCCATGCTGCTCACCACAATCGCGGCATCCATCACATCATCGGCGTTCGAAGCCATTGAGGTGGCCACGGGCGAGGGGAATTCCTTAGGGTTGACCAAGTACAAGCGCGTAAAACCCATGGTTTTCATCGCGCGGGCGGTCGAACCGATATTGCCTGGGTGTGAAGTGTGTGAAAGAACGACGCGAAAGCGCGCAAAAAACGGATGGGCGGGGTCAAGGCTGGGTTTATTCATGGGGGCCAAAATGAGGTAGAATGGCGGCGAACCGAAATTCGATCTTTATCTTTATCAGGAATTGCCATGCATCCGATGCTGAACACCGCCGTGCGCGCTGCACGACGCGCTGCCGCTATTATCCAGCGCGCATCCAATAATCTGGACTACATCACGCCAGAAAAGAAAGGCCATAACGACTTTGTCTCAGAGGTCGATCGCGCCGCTGAGCAGGCCATCATCGAAACGATTCTGGAGGCTTATCCGAAGCACGCGATTCTAGCAGAGGAATCCGGCAGCCGCGGCGATTCCGAGTACGTCTGGATCATTGATCCGCTTGATGGCACCACCAACTTCCTGCATGGCTTCCAGCAATACGCCATTTCGATCGCGCTGATGCACAAGGGCGTGATTACCCAAGCCGTCGTTTACGATCCCAACAGCAATGACATGTTTACCGCTACCCGTGGCGTGGGCGCTTTCCTGAACGATCGCCGCATCCGTGTTTCCAAGGCTCGTGAATTGTCGGATTCGCTGATCGGCACCGGCCTGCCGTTTACCGATTTCAAATATCTCGACACCTATATGGCGATTTTGCGCGAGATGGTGCAAAAATCCGCAGGCGTACGTCGTCCGGGCGCAGCTGCCCTGGATCTGGCTTATGTCGCTTGTGGCCGTTTCGATGGTTTCTTTGAATTCGGCCTCAAGACCTGTGATGTGGCGGCGGGCAGTCTGCTGGTGCTCGAAGCCGGCGGTCTGATCACCGACATGAATGGTGAAGAAAAATATCTGGATTCGGGCAATGTGCTGTGCGGCACGCCGCGCGTATTTGGCCAGATGTTGCAGTTGATTAAACCGCATCTGAAATAAGCAATGCGCCATGAAAAAAGCCAGTCGATTTCGACTGGCTTTTTTGTTTTGTAGATCATTAGCAGGTAAACAGGCCGCGTTCGCGGAATTGGTTGCGCACGCGCTCGGTGAGTTCTGCCGAGGGCGGTGGGGTGTCGGTGAGCTGATAATCCATGCCGAGATCTTCCCATTTGTGCTCGCCCATTTTATGGAACGGCAAGACTTCAACCCGATCCACGCCATTGAGCGTTTTTACGAAATCGGCGAGCTTTTCTACATCGTCGAAATCATCGCTCCAGCCCGGCACCAGCACATAGCGGATCCACATTTTCTTACCGAGGCGTGACAGGCGCTCGGCGAAATCCAGTGTGGGCTGCAAGGGCTTGCCGGTCAGCGCTTCGTATTTTTCCGGATTCATCTGTTTGATATCGAGCATGACGAGATCGACATTGTCGAACCAGCTGTCTTCCAGATGTCCGGCCAGAAAACCTTGGGTGTCGAGCGCGGTATGCAGTTTTAACTCATGCTTGGCGCGATAGAAAATTTCGCCAATATAGTGCGCTTGCATCAAGGGTTCGCCACCCGAAATGGTCAGCCCGCCGGCAAAACGCAGGAATTTGGCGTATTTGCCCAGTTCAGTCATGACGTCGTCGACGCTCATCAATTTGCCGTTGCGCATCTTCCAGGTGTCCGGATTGTGGCAATACAGGCAGCGAAATTGGCAGCCAGCCACAAACAGCACAAAGCGCATGCCGGGGCCGTCAACGGCGGCGCCGGTTTCGATGGAATGCACAAAACCGGATAGCTTGCCGTGCTCGTCGACGCAGGCTGGGGAAATTTCGCCCAAAGGCTTGATGGGGATAATGTCGCTCATGAGGGTTCCAGTGATGTTTGTTTTTATGAAAGCGTACATAAAAAACGGGTTGTCGGCCAAGCCGGCAACCCGTTAATTGAGCATCAACCCCTCGCGGGGCTGAAACTTAGCACTTCACGTGGAAGGTGCGGTTGATCACGTCAAGCTGTTGCTCGCGGGTCAGTTTGATGAAGTTCACGGCATAACCCGAAACGCGGATGGTCAGCTGCGGGTAGTTTTCCGGGTGTTCCATGGCGTCAAGCAGGGTGTCCTTGTTCAGAACGTTGACGTTGACATGGAAGCCAGAGGCCGAGCAGAAGCCGTCCAGGCAGTTCGACAGGTTGTTCACGCGGTCGGTCAGGGTGTGACCCAGCGCATCCGGTGTCGAAGTGGCGGTCCAAGAAATACCATCCAGTGCGGCTTCGTACGGCAGTTTGGCAACCGAAGCGCCTGCAGCCACAAAGCCAGACTTGTCGCGGCCGTTCATCGGGTTGGCGCCCGGAGCGAACGGAGCGCCAGCCGGACGACCGTCCGGGGTGTTGCCGGTCTTCTTGCCGTACACCACGTTCGAGGTGATGGTCAGCACGGACTGGGTCGGCAGCGCATTGCGGTAGGTCTTGTGCTGGCGAATCTTGTTCATGAACGATTCGGTCAGCCACACAGCGATGGTGTCAACGCGGTCATCGTTGTTGCCGAATGCCGGGTAGTCGCCTTCGATCTGGAAGTCGGTGGCAATGCCATTTTCGTCACGGATCGCCTTAACCTTGGCGTACTTGATGGCGGACAGCGAGTCAGCAGCCACCGACAGACCAGCGATACCGCAAGCCATGGTGCGCAGGATGTCGCGGTCGTGCAGCGCCATTTCGATGCGCTCGTACGAGTACTTGTCGTGCATGTAGTGAATCGAGTTCAGCGCCTTCACATACGTTGCAGCCAGCCAGTCCATCATCTTGTCGAACTTGGCAACGACTTCGTCGTATTCCAGGTATTCGCCCTTGATCGGCTCGAAGCCCGGAACGACCTTCTTGCCGGTCTTTTCGTCCACGCCGCCGTTGATCGCGTACAGCATGGCCTTGGCGAGGTTGCAGCGAGCGCCGAAGAATTGCATTTGCTTGCCAACGCGCATGGCGGACACACAGCAGGCAATTGCGTAGTCATCGCCCCAGTGCGGCAGCATGACGTCGTCGGATTCGTACTGGATCGCGCTGGTTTCGATCGAAACCTTGGCGCAGAAATCCTTGAAGCCCTTCGGCAGCTTGGTCGACCACAGTACGGTCAGGTTCGGCTCCGGTGCCGGGCCCAGGTTGTACAGGGTGTGCAGGAAGCGGAAGCTGTTCTTGGTGACGAGCGAGCGGCCATCTTCAGACATGCCGCCGATGGTTTCAGTCACCCAAGTCGGGTCGCCCGAGTACAGGTTGTTGTACTCTTCGGTGCGCAGGAAACGCACGATACGCAGCTTCATAACCAAGTGGTCGATGAATTCCTGAGCTTGTTCTTCGGTGATGCGGCCTTCTTTAATGTCGCGCTCGATGTAGGCATCGAGGAAGGTCGAGATACGACCGATCGACATGGCGGCGCCGTTTTGTTCCTTCACGGCAGCCAGGTAGCCGAAGTAGGTCCATTGCACGGCTTCTTGTGCGGTGGCGGCTGGGCGGCCAATGTCAAAGCCGTACGATGCGGCCATGTCTTTCAGTTCGCCCAGGGCGCGGATTTGTTCGGACAGCTCTTCACGCAGACGCAGCACGTCTTCGGTGAATTCAGCATCGTCCAGCTCGGCCTTTTCGGCTTGCTTGAACTGAACCAGCTTGTCGATACCGTACAGAGCCACGCGGCGATAGTCACCAATGATACGGCCACGGCCGTAAGCATCGGGCAGGCCGGTAATCACGCCGGAAGAGCGGCAGGCGCGGATCAGCGGGTTGTAGGCATCAAAAACGGCGGAGTTGTGATCTTTACGATAACGGCCATAGATTTCGGCGATCTTCGGATCGAGGGTGCGGCCGATTTCTTCGAGCGATTGTTCCACCATGCGCAGACCGGTGTTCGGGAAAATCGCGCGCTTGAGCGGGGCGTCGGTTTGCACGCCAACGATGGTTTCCAGATCCTTGTCGAGGTAGCCCGGGGCGAAGACGTTGATGCCGGTGCCACGATCAGCAGCCACATCCAGTACGCCACCTGGGCAGGCACGTTCTTCTTTCAGCTTGACCGAGAGTTCTTCCCACAGCTTTTTGGTGCGGCTGGTCGGAGCCGTCAGGAAGCTGTCGTCACCGGTGTATTCGGTGTAGTTCTTTTGGATGAAGTCGCGGACGGCGACTTTGCTTTGCCACTCGCCGGCGGCAAAACCGCGCCAGGCGTCGAGTTGCAGATTGGTTTCCGGTGCATTCATGGTGGTGCTCCTTTTCTTTGGCGATGTCTGTTTGACGATCTTTTTGCCAGTGTGCCGGCCGGGTGGGCTGGTTCCCAACTGGATCATGTCGCTAGCGTAACATTCGACTTGGCGGTGAGCCTCGTAAATAGTGCATAGCGATTTCGGCAACTAAGTATATCTACAAAAATTGATATAAATCAATTTTATAACTTGGTTTTTGTGATTTTAAAATTGCCTGGGTTGCCGATTCTTGAATCGGCTTCCAAGACGCCATTTTAAGCGTTGTCTTGCATGGGGGATTTGCGGCAAGACAAGCGATAGGGTTGCAAGTGCATGACTGATTCGAATGAATGATTAAAAACGCATGTTTACTGCGCTTTCTCCTAGCCATTCTTTCAATTGCGCGAGTAAATCGTCGTGCAATGTGACCTTCCATTGCTGGCCAAGGTTCAATTTGCAAGCCGCTTGTTGATTGCAAAAATCAATTTCGATTTCGCACAATCCGCCTTGCCAAGGTTTGATAATTTCCTGGAGACGCGCGCTGTTGGCATTACCATTCATTTTCAGGGTGAGCGCGCGGGCAAATTTGCTGCGCGCTTCGTGGACGTCATAAATCTGATCGGCGATCACGCGCACGCCGCCGCCGTTGAAGCGATCCTCACTGATCTTGCCTTCGATCACCAGCAGCACGTCGTCTTTCAGCTTGGCGCGATTGCTAAGGAAAACTTCGCTGAAGACCGAGACTTCCTGCTTGCCCCAGCCATCATCCAGTTGCACAAAAGCCATCTGCCCGCGCTCGCCGCTTTTGACGCGCAAGGCGGTGACGATGCCGGCGATGATTTGCGGTTCGCGCTTGGGTTCCAGTCGATCGAGCCGGGTCTTGATGAACTGCTTGATCGTCAGCGCGTGCGCAGCGAAGGGGTGGCCGGTCAGATAAAAGCCGACCGCCGTTTTTTCTTCAGCGAGCTTGATGCGGTCATCCCAGCGCGCAACCTCGATGACATCGACTGTCGGTGTCGCGGCGGGCTCAAACGCATCAAAAAGGCTGAACTGGTTGGCGTTGGCGGCTTCTGCTTCGGCCAGCGACATCGCTTGTTCGACGTTGGCCAGCAGGCGCGCGCGATGGTCGTCAATCGAATCGAAGGCGCCGCAGCGAATCAGTGCTTCAATCACGCGGCGATTGACTTCCTTCTTGTCGGTGCGACGACAAAAGTCGTAAAGATCGGTGAAAGGGCCGCCTTCGGCGCGTGCTTTGACGATCATCTCCACTGCGCTTTCGCCCACGCCTTTTACGGCGCCGAGCGCGTAGCGGATTTCTTTTTTCGAAACTGGAACAAAACGGTAGAAGCTCGAATTAATGTCGGGCGGCAGGATTTTGACGCCGTTATGCTCTTCGCAATCGTCGCAGAAGACTTTCAACTGATCCGTGTTGTTCAATTCGGTCGACATCGTCGCCGCCATATAGGCTGCGCAGTGATGGGCTTTGAGCCAAGCCGTGTGATAGGCGACGAGCGCATAGGCCGCGGCGTGCGACTTGTTAAAGCCGTAGCCGGCGAACTTCTCCATGTAGTCGAAGATTTCGTTGGCCTTGTCTTCGGCTATGCCTTTTTCTGACGCGCCTTTTACGAACATCGCGCGTTGCGCGACCATTTCTTCGACTTTCTTTTTACCCATTGCGCGGCGCAGCATGTCGGCGCCGCCCAGCGTGTAGCCGCCGCAAACCTGAGCGGCCTGCATCACCTGTTCTTGGTAAACCATGATGCCGTAAGTCGGTGCGAGCACGGGTTCGAGCAGAGGATGCAGATATTCGAACGATTCACCATGCATCCGGCGCGTGAAGTCCGGGATCAGATCCATCGGCCCCGGCCGGTACAGCGCCACGAAGGCGATAATTTCTTCGAATTGCTTGGGTTTGGCTTCGATCAGCATTTTTTTCATGCCGGTCGATTCAAACTGGAACACCGCAGTCGTGTTGCCGCTGGCAAAAATCTTGTAAGCATCAGCGTCATCGAGCGGCAACTTGGCGACATCGACTTCCATGCCGGAGAGATCGCGGATGTAGTTTTGCGCGAGCTCGATGATGGTGAGATTTCGTAGGCCCAAAAAGTCGAACTTCACCAGGCCTACTTGCTCGACGTCGTCCTTGTCGGGCATCGAGACTGGCGAGGCGTCTTCACCGCTGGCCGGGTAAACCGGGCAGAAGTCGGTGATCTTGCCCGGTGCAATCAGCACGCCGCCGGCGTGCATGCCAATGCCGCCCGTCAGGTCTTCGAGATTGAGCGCCAGCTCCATCAATTGGCCGGCGTCTTCGGCGTCGATCAGCTCCTTGGTCTGTGGCCCCGCCCG
>CAXYUI010000054.1:0-9029 GCA_964291975.1 uncultured Formivibrio sp.
AGAATCAGTATTTTCATCGTTCAGCTCCCAGTTCGCGCACGATGATCTCGGCCAAATCGTCGGCGTTTTCAATCATGCGTATCGGCGGTCTGCTCGGCGGTGGATCGAAGTGGGTTGTGAGGGGGGCAGCGGGTAAAGACGATGCTCTGGGCAAGATCTCAATGCGATGGCGTTTGGCTGCGACGATTGCGGGCAGACGCGCATAGCGCGGCGTGTTCAGTTGTAGGTCGGCAGTCACCACGGCAGGCAGTGGCAGATCAATCTGGTCGATGCCATCGGCTTGGCGGCAGTGTGCCTGTAATCCGTGATGCTCTTGGTGCAAGCGGGTCGCCGCCGCCGCCAGAGGCCAGTCAAGCAGAGCTGCCAGCATGGGGCCAACTTGGCCGCTTTCTTCGTCGCTGGATTGCATACCGCAAATAATCATTTGAACCGCCAACTCTTTGGCGCAAGCCGCAATGTTTTGCGCAACGCTGAATGGTGTTTCAACGGCATAAGCTTCAATGCGGATTGCACGATTTGCGCCCAAGGCGATGGCTTGACGTAGCGTTTCATCTCCGCAAGCGTCTCCAACATTCAGAGCAATAACCTCATCGCACTGTCCCGCTTCGCGCCAGCGCACAGCCTCTTCCAGCGCTACTTCATCGTAAGGATTAAGTACCATGCGAACGCCAGCCAGAACGGGCTGGCCATTGGATAAATGCAGTTTGGCGGCAGGATCGGGAACGCGTTTGATGGGGACGAGAATTCTAAACATGACGATTCTTGAAAGCTTGCTATGCTGAGGAGGATGTCTATTGGCTTTTTACAGCCTTTCTCGGAGAGAAATAATGAGTTACTTCTTTGAAGATCTTCAGGTCGGCATGAGCGCCGAATTTCGCAAGACTATCACGGAAACTGACGTGGTGTTATTTGCCGGCCTGACGGGTGACTACAACCCGATGCACATTGACCATGAGTTCGCCAGAGGCACACGTTTTGGCGAACGCATCATCCACGGCATGATGACGGCCAGCCTTTTGTCATCCACGATCGGGATGAAACTGCCTGGGCCGGGTTGCATTTATATGTCGCAAAACCTCAGATTCCTCAAGCCTGTGCATATTGGCGACACCGTGAAAGCAGTCGCCAGCATTCTTGAAATCTACCCGGAAAAGCAACGGGTCAAGCTTCTGACTGAGTGTTTTGTGGTGGTGCACGAAGAACCCAGTGTGAAAGTGCTGGAAGGCGATGCGCTGGTCTGGGTGCCGAGACGCCCAGAGTAAGTGGTGTAGTGGTCTGACCAATAAAGGGCGAGTACAATCGCCCTTTTCTTATTTACGGATGGAGTTTGCCATGACGTCTTGTGCCGCTTTGACCGAGCAATATGCTGCTCTTGCCGGGGTGCGGTTTTGCGCTTCGCGCGAACTTTATCCGGAACTGGGTGGCGATTTGCCGCTGCTGGTCATTGAAAATGCTTTTTCCCGCACCGTGCTTTCGCTGTATGGCGCGCACTTGCTCTCGTTTGTGCCCAATGGCCGCTCTGATCTGCTCTGGCTGTCGCCCAAGGCCGTTCTGGAAGAGGGTAAACCGATTCGCGGCGGCATCCCACTGTGCCTGCCGTGGTTTTCCGAGCATCCGCAGGGCCATCCCATGCACGGATTTGCCCGGATTTCGAACTGGTCGCTTGAAGAAATCGACTTGCTGGACGATGGCCGAACCCGTATTGCGCTGACGCTGGAAGATTCCGAGTCTAGCCGCATGATGTGGCCGCACGAATTTTTGTTCCGTCTGGAGCTGGTGCTGGGCGCGGAGCTGATGATGAGCTTGACGGTGGAAAACCGCAGCGAGAGCGATGCTCAGTTGTCTTTTGCCTTCCACACTTATTTCAATGTCGGCGATGTCGCTCGCACCACCGTGTCCGGGCTGGATGATTGCCCCTATCTGGATAAGCCCGATGGCATGCAGATGAAAATGCAGGAAGGCGATGTGGATATCGCGGCTTATACCGATTCGGTCTATTACCATGTTCCGCAAACCCAGACGATTCATTCTCCGCAAGGTGAGATCGGCATCGCGGCCGATAACGATTGCGCCGTGGTGTGGAATGCCTGGGAGCGTGACGTCAATATGGCCGATATGGGCGCGGGCAATGCCAAGGGCTATCTCTGTATCGAGCGCGGCGAAGTGTTCGAGCGCGCTTTTGTCTTGCCGGCCGGGGGCAGCTATCGCAGCAGCATGACGCTGTCCTGATAGAATGCGCTTTTGCTGATCTGGCGGGAAAGCTCCATGCAATATCAGGATTTGCGCGACTTTATCCGGCAACTGGAACAACAGGGCGAGCTGAAACGGGTGTCCGTCCCCGTTTCGCCGCATCTGGAAATGACCGAAGTTTGCGATCGCGTCCTGCGCCAGTCCGGCCCGGCGCTGCTGTTTGAAAACGTGCCGGGTTACCCGATGCCGGTGCTGGGCAATCTTTTCGGCACGCCGCGCCGCGTGGCGCTGGGCATGGGCGCGCAAGATGTCAGCGCCTTGCGCGAAATCGGCAAGCTCCTTGCCTATCTGAAAGAGCCCGAACCGCCGCAAGGCCTGCGCGATGCGTGGGAGAAGTGGCCGATTCTGAAACAGGTCCTCAATATGGCGCCCAAGGTGGTCAAAAAGGCGCCGTGTCACGACATCATTCTCGAAGCCAATGAAGTTGATCTGGGGCAGTTGCCGATCCAGCACTGCTGGCCTGGCGATGTGGCGCCGCTGATTACCTGGGGGCTGGTGGTGACGCGCGGGCCGGGCAAAAAACGCCAGAATCTGGGCATCTATCGTCAGCAGGTCATCGCGCGAAACAAGGTCATCATGCGCTGGTTGGCGCATCGCGGCGGCGCGCTGGATTTTCGCGAGCACGCCAAACTCAATCCGGGTCAGCCTTTCCCGATTGCCGTGGTGCTCGGTTGCGATCCGGCGACGATTCTCGGGGCGGTGACGCCAGTGCCCGATTCACTGTCCGAATACCAGTTCGCAGGCCTGTTGCGCGGCGCTAAAACCGAACTGACGCAATGCATCGGTTCGGACTTGCAAGTTCCGGCGCGCGCTGAAATCGTGCTGGAAGGCCATATCTACCCGGATGCGGCTTCGCCGACCGGTTTCGAGCAGGCTCTTGAAGGCCGCTCGGCCGAGGCTCCGCCACGGCCTCACATCGGATTTGAAATGGCCCTGGAGGGGCCATATGGCGACCACACCGGCTACTACAACGAGCAGGACTGGTTTCCGGTGTTCACCATCGACCGCATCACGATGCGCGAAAACCCGATCTACCACAGCACCTACACCGGCAAACCGCCCGATGAGCCGGCCGTGCTCGGCGTGGCGCTCAATGAAGTGTTTGTGCCGATCCTGCAAAAGCAGTTTCCCGAAATTGTCGATTTTTACCTGCCGCCGGAAGGGTGCAGTTACCGCATGGCGGTGGTGTCGATCAAAAAGCAGTATCCAGGCCACGCCAAGCGGGTGATGTTCGGCATCTGGTCTTTCTTGCGCCAGTTCATGTACACCAAGTTCATCGTGGTGGTGGATGACGATGTCGATGTGCGCGACTGGAAGGAAGTGATCTGGGCGATTACGACGCGCATGGATCCGGCGCGCGATACCACGCTCGTCGAAAACACCCCGATCGACTATCTCGATTTTGCTTCGCCGGTCAGTGGTCTGGGTAGCAAGATGGGGCTGGATGCCACCAATAAGTGGCAGGGTGAAACGAGCCGCGAATGGGGCAGGTCGATTGAACGCGATCCGGTGGTGGTGGCCAAGATCGACAGCATCTGGAACCAGTTGGGTTTTTAAATGTGGTTTCTGACTCCGCTGGCCAGTCAGTCGCAAAGCGATGTCCTATCCTTGAAAACGGATGGCGGTCAATAAAGAGAAGGGATGGATATGTTGCCCAGCAGCTCTCGTGAATTTCATTTCACCGAACAGGATTTCGAAAAAGTCCGCAAGATGATTTACGACTACGCCGGCATCGCACTTTCGCCGGCCAAGCACGATATGGTTTATGGACGTCTGGCGCGACGACTGCGTGCCCACGGGCTGAAAACCTTCAATGAATACCTGCACTTGCTTGAGCGTGGCGACAGTAAAGAATTCGAGCTTTTCACCAATTCGCTGACGACCAATTTGACCTCTTTTTTTCGGGAAGCGCATCATTTCCCGGCGCTGATCGACCATTTGCGTGCGCAACGCGCGAGTGGCCAGTTAAATATCTGGTGTTCAGCCTCCAGCACCGGCGAAGAACCCTATTCGCTGGCGATTACGGCTTGCGAGGCTTTCGATAGTATGAGGCCGCCCGTAAAAATTATTGCTACCGACTTGGATACCAATGTGTTGGCTACGGCGCAAAAAGGTATTTATCCCGGAGAAGAGGTGCAAAAACTCACGCCTGTGCGCGTACAACGGTTTTTTGAAAAAATGCCGGATGGGACTTATCGTGCCCGGCAGGAATTGCGCGACATGATCGTATTTCGGCGGCTTAATCTGGTGGATTCTAACTGGATGCTGCGTGGCCCATTTGACGCAATTTTCTGTCGTAATGTGATGATTTATTTTGATAAACCCACGCAGCTCAAGATTTTGCAGCGTTTCGCGCCTTTACTTAAATCTACGGGACTGCTTTTTGTGGGGCATTCAGAACATCTTTATCATGCCAGTGACCTGTTCAAGCTCAAGGGAAAAACCATTTACGAGCTGACTCAGCCGGAAAAAGGCATGAGCAACGGGCGTTAAGCCAAGGGCGAGAGCAAGTTTTTAGTAATCAATGGCCTGCTTACGCAGGTCATTCTTTTTCTAGATCAGATTATGAGCGACAAATTTCCTGTTACCCCGGCCATCCGGGTTTTACGCCAATATAAATTGGCTTATACCGAGCATTTGTATGCCTATGAGGAAAAAGGGGGAACCGCTGTCTCGTCGCGTGAGTTGGGTGTCGAGGAACATGCGGTTATCAAGACGCTGGTCATGGAAAACGAAAAACGTGAACCACTGATTGTCCTTATGCATGGCGATTGTGAAGTTTCGACTAAGAATCTGGCGCGTTTATTGGGAGTGAAGACAATTGCCCCCTGTACACCAGAAATCGCCAATAAGCATTCCGGTTATCTGGTAGGGGGAACTTCTCCGCTGGGCACGCGCAAAGCCATGCCGGTTTTTATGGAAAAGACCATCCTGAATTTACCGAAAATCTATTTGAATGGGGGTAAGCGCGGATTTTTGGTTGGGGTTAATCCAGAAGATTTGTTGCCGGTGCTCAAGCCACAGCTGGTTGAGGTGGCGATTCGGGATTGAGTGCCTGTGCGGCGCATCCTGGTGTAATCTGGCAGGATTGCTATTCGGAGGCTCGATCGTGTGGCGTTATGGCGTAGTGCTGGTTTTGTTGTTATCGGCGTGTGCGAGTACGCCCGAACGTCGTACGTCTAGTCGCGAAGGCATGGAAATCGCGCTATTTGCCATGAGCTTGCTGGATGTCGGTTACCAATTTGGCGGCAACAATCCGGAAGCAGGGCTCGATTGCAGCGGGATGGTGCGTTATGTGTATCGAGAAGCGATTGGCATCGATTTGCCGCACAACGCGGCGGCCATTGCCAAGCGTGCTCGTGTGGTGCGAGACGGAGATTTGCGCTCCGGAGATTTGGTTTTCTTTAATACTTTGGGCTACGCGTTTTCACACGTCGGTATTTATCTTGGGGATGGCAAATTTATCCATGCACCCTCAAGCAAAGGTCGGGTACGAATCGCCTCCTTGTCGAACCCCTATTTTGCATCGCGTTATTTAGGGGGGCGTGCGCTGCTGGATTAAGCCTGATCGAGTGGGCGGCGACTGGTGCTGTTGATTACGCGACCATTGGCGGTGTAGGCCGTGTCTTCTGTCTTGAGGAGGCTATTCATGAAAATGCGTTGTGCTTCTTCACGATTCTGAATGAGTTGTCCGTTACTGCGATTGAAATGAGCCGCTTCTTGGGCGAGCGACAATAATTGATCCCAGCGTATTTTCATCTGGGGTGCAGACGCTGCAAGCCAATTCGTAATATCAATCGCATTGTCAGAAACGCCGACAGCTTGTAAAGCAGCGCGGCGTGCGCTGGTTGCCGTCTCCAGTTCTGCTAGGAGTTGTGATTTGAGCGGGAGCAGATCAGCTAGTTGGTCAATGTGGGCGCTGATCAGAATAGATTGTTCGTCGTGCAAAACGACCAGCAGGCGTTCAAGGCCGCTGATTTCGGTTTCCAGTGCTTCGAAAATGGCTTGAGTATGCATGGTTACTTCGCCAGCAGTTCCTTGACACTGTCGAGCAATTTATCGGCAACCGCATCGGTGCGGACATTGAAATGTCCTTCGGCTATGGCCTGACGAATGCGGGCTACTTTTTCTGCGTCGAACGGCGTTGCCGAGGCATTTACCCCTTCGCTGCTGACAGATGCAGGCGCGCTTTCCGCATTTTTGTTGCGCGCAATATTGCCCGCTTCGGTCGGACGGCTCGATACTGGGGGTAGCGGCTTACCCGAATTGTCGATTTTCATTGGTTCTCTCCACTCAAGTCAGACCCGCGCAGCTTGACTTGCGCACCCGCGAGTATAACGTCTTTATCGGCAGGATCTGCGCATTCTTTAATCACCTTTTCGGTTTTTCATGAACCTTGGGGTTTGCTTGCAAAATCCATTATTCTTGATGAATCCGACTGAAAAGGAGCTCGCAATGACCATGATTGAAACCCGCTTTGGCCAGATCGATATTGATCCGCAAACTGTACTGGAATTCCCGCAAGGCTTGCCTGGCTTTGAGCAATACACTCGCTACAAGCTGTTGCATGAGGATAAGCCGAATCCTCAGGTGATGTGGTTGCAATCACTGGATGACGCTGATTTGGTTTTTTCGGTGATTGAGGCGGATCGCTTGGGCTTGAACTACCAGATCGTACTGAGTGATGAAGAGGTGGCGATGTTGCAACTGGCGACGCCTGAAGATGCAGTTTTGCTCTTGATCCTGAGTCGTCCTGAAGATGGTTCTGCGCCTGTTGCGGCCAATACGCGCGCACCGTTGGTCCTTAATCCGGTCGCGCGTAAAGGCTTGCAAAAAACCGGCGTCCGTGCGGATATCGTTTTCAGCATCCTCTGAGTCAGTTGGTGGTCGAATCCGCTTCCTGTATGATGGCCGCATTTTTCCGGGAGCCGGCTTCGTGCCGGCTCCGTTGAATCCGCAGTATGGCGGTGGAGCGTACAGGTAGATGAAGACGACTTTCCTCGATTTCGAGCAGCCGATTGCCGAACTGGAAAATAAGATCGAAGAACTGCGTTTTGTCCAGGACGACTCGGCAGTCGACATTTCCGTTGAGATCGGCCATCTCGAAAAAAAGAGCCAAGAGCTGACGAAGAATATTTATTCCAAGCTGACATCTTGGCAAATTTCTCAAGTGGCGCGCCATCCGCAGCGCCCGTATACCCTTGATTACATTAACGGAATCTTTACGGATTTCGAAGAATTGCACGGTGATCGGGCGTATGCCGATGATCCGGCCATTGTGTGTGGCATTGCGCGCTTCAATGGTCAGAGTGTGGTCGTGATCGGTCATCAGAAAGGTCGCGATACCAAAGACAAGATCTACCGTAATTTCGGCATGCCTCGTCCTGAAGGGTATCGGAAGGCTTTGCGGATGATGAAGCTGGCCGAAAAATTCGGCATGCCGGTCATCACTTTTATCGATACGCCGGGGGCTTACCCGGGGATTGGCGCCGAAGAGCGCGGCCAGTCTGAAGCCATTGGTCGCAACCTCTACGAAATGGCCAAACTGCGTGTGCCGGTGATTTGCACCATCATTGGTGAAGGCGGGTCTGGCGGTGCATTGGCGATCGCGGTCGGCGACACCGTGCAGATGCTGCAATATTCAACCTATTCCGTGATCTCACCTGAGGGGTGCGCCTCGATTCTGTTCAAGACTGCCGAGCGTGCGAGCGAAGCGGCCGAAGCGCTGGGGATTACGGCTAATCGCCTTAAAACGTTGGGTATCGTGGATAAAGTGGTCAGCGAACCACTGGGCGGGGCGCATCGTAATCATGCGCAAATGATGGTTTCACTCAAAAAATCGATTGCCGATGCACTGAAAAATGCACGCGAGAAATCGATGGATGAGCTGCTCGATACGCGCTTCGAGCGACTGATGAGTTATGGAAAATTCAAGGAAGAACCGGCAGCCTGATCTGCTTGAGCTGATCGAATCCGAATTATTTCGGTTTTTGCCTGCAGGACGCCCACTCAAACTTGCCGTAGCATTTTCGGGTGGGCTCGATTCAGTGGTTTTGTTGCATCTGCTTCACAAGACCCGGCTTGCGCCGGGTCTTGTTGTTTCTGCACTGCATGTTCATCACGGACTCTCTGCGCATGCGGACGAATGGGCGGATTTTGCTGCGCGCTTTGCGGCAGAGTTAGGCTGTTCTTGCACGATCGTGCGGGTCGAGGTTAATCGGGATGGTAGTGGTCTTGAGGCCGCAGCCCGAACCGCACGTTATACGGCTTTTGCCCAGAGCGATGCCGATGTCTTGCTGCTCGCGCACCATGCCAACGATCAAGCGGAAACCTTGTTGTTTAATCTGCTGCGAGGGAGCGGCGTGAGTGGGTTGGCGGGCATGCCGCCAGCGCGTTCGCTCGAGGGAAAGTTGATTTTACGCCCTCTGCTTGGAGTCGGTCGCGCCGCACTTTTCGCGTATGCGCAGGAAAATGGTTTGTGCTGGGTTGAGGATGAAAGCAATACCTCGCTGGCATTTTCTCGCAATCACTTGCGGCATGAAATTCTCCCCTTGTTGGCGGCGCGTTATCCAGCCGTCGTACCCACTTTGGCACGCACGGCGCGGCATCTGGCAGAGGCCAGCGGCTTGCTCGATGAGCTGGCGGAGCAAGATCTTACGCATTGTCTTATTGATGGCGCCTTTGATCTTTCCCGTGCTGGAACGCTATCGGAGCGGCGGATGCCGCATGCTCTGCGCTACTGGCTGGGTCAATCAGGCATTGTGCTGGAAACGCGCAGT
>CAXYUI010000055.1:0-8999 GCA_964291975.1 uncultured Formivibrio sp.
CTTTCCGGCCCGGCGCGCAGCCTGCTCACCGCCGAGCGCACGGCGCTCAACTTCCTGCAATTGCTCTCCTCGGTCGCCACGGTGACGCGCACTTATGTCGATGCGTTTGCCGGCACGACGGCGCGCACCCACGCCACGCGCAAAACGGTTCCGGGGCTGCGCCGCGCGCAAAAATACGCAGTCCTCGTTGGCGGCGGCTGCAACCAGCGCATTGGTTTGTACGACGGCATTCTGATCAAAGAAAACCACATCATGGCCGCCGGCAGCATCGCCGCCGCGCTGGACGCTGCGCGCGCGATTGCACCGAGCCATGTCACGATCCAGATCGAAGTCGAAAATCTCGTTGAACTCGATCAGGCACTGGCGGCGGGCGCGACTTCGGTATTGCTCGACAATATGAGTAATGCGGATATGAAGATGGCGGTGGAGCGCTCGCGCGGCCGCGCCGTGCTGGAGGCCTCCGGTGGCATCGAATTGCCTGCGCTGCGCGCGATTGCCGAAACCGGCGTGGATCGCATTTCGATCGGCAAGCTCACCAAGGATGTGACTGCGCTCGATCTGTCGATGCGCTTCAAGCTCTAAGAACCCGTAACCGATCTTGCTACGAAGCCGTGATTGGGGCGCATGTGCGGCTCAAATTCCTCATGTACTCCCTGTACATTCCGGTTTTTGCGCTGCGTTTCACCCCACTGACGACTTCTCGCGACAGATCGTCAGCAGGTTCCAGTGCTATGCTGGCTGCACGCTTTTGAATGAGGAAAAAACCATGAAAAAACTGCTTCTTGCCACGACGCTGGCCACTTTTGCGCTGGGCGCGCTCACGGCTTGCGAAACGCCGCCCGCCGATCAGACCAGTACCAACAAAAACCCGGCGCAGTGGCAACAATTCCGCTCGAAAAAAGGCGTCGAAGAACTCGACGCCAATACGCAGCAAATCGACAACAGCAAGTAAGTCTGGCGCCGCCGTTCGCCCACCCGGGCGAACGCAAGCGGCCTACTTACTGTTCCGACAAAATTTTAATTCGCTCACGCGTTTCCGGGTGAGTGGACAGCAAAGCAGGGATCGCTCCCTGATCCTCATCGGCGCCATGTTGCGCCGATAATTTTTCCAGAATGCTTGCCAGATACTTGGGCGCAATTCCGTTAGCCCGCAACATCTGCGCCGCAAAAGCATCAGCCTCGCGCTCGAATTCGCGCGAATAGCGCGTTTCCAGTACGGCGCTCGAAAGGCCGGTCAACACAGCGCTGACATCGCCAAACCACGTGCTCACCACCAGCCCCACCATCGTGCCTTGCAAGGCCATGCGCAAACCGTGCCGGTGGTGAACGTGGCCCAATTCATGCGCGAGCACCGCCAGAATTTCACGATCCTCTGCGGCCAGGCGCACCAGCTCGTCCGTCATCACAATGGTTCCACCCGGCAAGGCAAAAGCATTGGCGCCCACCAGCGGCGCGGCGCGAAAATCCAGCGTCCATGGCGCGGTCGATTCCGGTTTGAGCGCAGCAAATTGCGCTCGCAAAGCTTGCCGGCGCGCCTCGGGCAGCTTGCTGGGCGCAAGCCAGCTGCGATCAAGCAGCGCCAGCGCCTGCACATCGCTTTGTTTTGCCCAGGAAGCCGGAATCCGCAACGCGATGTATTCGGCAGCAAGCGGCAATCCCCAGCGATACGCCGAGAATGCGGCACACAGACACAGCACGACAGCAATCAACGCAGCGCGCCAGCGGGTTTGCCAGACGGCCACGCCGCGCTCGCGCACGCCAAGCGCTTGCAGCAAGGCATCAAAAGCCGCGTGGTCGGCCACTTCGCACAGCCCGGCAGCCGGCAGACGAATCAGACGCGGCGCGCGCCCCAAGCGCTCGCCGATGTCTAGCTCACCAGTTCGCCAAACGCCCAGCTCTGCATCGTCTTCATCAAACAGATGCAAGCAGCCGTCCTGCGCCACCAGCCGCACGTTCTGCGGCTGGCTGCGTTCGCCGTCGAAATAGCGGGCTGAAACGCTCACAGGCTCAGATCCAGATCGAGCCATTCGGCGGCTTCATCGCCGGTCGCAGCACTTTCCTGCGCAGCCTGACCCACAAAGCCATCGAGCGCTTCGGCATTTTCCAGCGCCAGATTCTCAATGCGATAACGCATCATGCGCACCACCGCCCACGGCCAGAACAGACCCAGCGTAAAGATCATGCCCAGGAAGTTGGTCAGCATGATCCACAACATGCCGCGCGCGCGCACCGTCGAAGAAAAACGCAGCTCGCCGATCGACATATTGCCCCAAACCAGATTCAGGAAGCGCGACCACACAAACGGCATGACAACAAAGAACAAGCCCAGATAAAAAGCCAGCGAACCCACGCCCAGCAAGACGACCTGCATTTGCTTATTGCCCAGCACCGCATCGCCAGCCAGCACAAAACCACCGACCAGCACGCCCGCCAGCAGCGCCATCCAGCCCAACGCTTTCAAAGCAAGCAAATAGAAACTGCCGACGCTGGCTTGCATCGAGAAAGATTGCTGACCGTAACCCAAATGGTTGAACTTGTAGCGAGTCTGGCGCTGCATCACCCACGGCATACCCAGACCCAACGTCAAAACGCCGGCGATCGGGCGCGCCACAAAAGCGCCCAAAGCGCCTTCAATCGAACCCGAAAAATGGAAGCGCAGATTGCGATAGCTGGTGTTCCACGCCCGAAAACGCAAAGCCTGGCGCACAAGCCACGGCATGGCGGTCACAAAAGCCAGCATCATTACTCCGGCAATAATGGGCACAAACGAAGCCAATACGTTGTAAATAATGAAGAAACCAACCACGAGCAGACGGCCTTTCAGAATGGCCAACGGTTTGCCGTGGTAATCAAAACCGCTGCCGGCGAGCACGGTATTGCGATGAAAATATTGCAGCCGGCGCACCTTGGCCCAAGCCGAATAAATGCCAAGCGTCACGATCGACAAGAGCAGATTCACGATCCAGATTTTGAAATATTCCGTGCCGCTGCCGGTAAATTCCAGCTTTTCCTGTCTGACTTGCATCGGCGCGGGCGCGCTAACGCCTGCCATGGTGGTGTAGTCCATCGTCTCCCAGTCCTTCTTCTGTTTTTGAAAAATGCCGAGACTACATGAGCCGCCAGATCGTAGCCAGATTTTCGCAAGCCGCCGACAGAATCAAGCCAAAAACTGCAACACGCCCGCCGCCGCGCGCCGACCACTGGCCAAACAAGCCGTGAGCAGATAGCCGCCGGTGGGCGCTTCCCAATCGAGCATTTCTCCCGCGCAGAACACGCCCGGCAGGGCTTTGAGCATCAGGCTTTCATCGAGCGAATCAAAACAAACCCCGCCCGCCGAGCTGATCGCCTCATCCAGCGGGCGCGGCGCGATCAGGCGCACCGGCAGCGCTTTGATGCCCGCCGCGAGCTTAGCCATATCGGTCATTTCATCCTTGCTCAGACACTCGCGCAACAGCGCGGCGCGCACGCCTTCGAGGCCCAGTTTGCGACGCAGATGATTGGCGAGCGAGTCCGCGCCACGCGGCTTCATCAGTTCTGCCAGCACTTGCTCAGGCGTTTTCTGCGGCAAGAGATCGAGCGCAAAAGTCGCCGAGCCCTGCGCTTCAATCACATCGCGCAGCCGCGCCGAAAACGCGTAGATCAGATTGCCTTCGACGCCGGTTCGGGTCAGCACAAATTCGCCAACCCGGCGCTCGGTATGGCCGGTGAGATCGGTAAAGGTCAGGGCGACGGATTTCAGTGGCGCACCGGCAAATTTATCGGCCAGATGCGCGCTCCAGCTCGCCTCGAAACCGCAATTGGCCGGTTTCAGCGGTGCGACTTCGACGCCACGCTCAGCCAACAAAGGCAGCCAGCGCCCGTCCGAACCCAATTTGGCCCAGCTGCCGCCGCCCAGCGCCAGCACGGTAGCATCAGCTTGAACCACGATCTCGCCTGTGGGCGAATCAAGGCGCAGCGCGCCGTCATCCGTCCAACCCAGCCAGCGATGCCGCGCATGAAGGCACACGCCCGCTTCGCGCAGCCGGTGTAGCCAGGCGCGCAGCAAAGGCGCGGCTTTCATTTCTTTCGGGAACACTTTGCCCGAGCTACCGACAAAAGTTTCGACGCCCAGCCCGGCCACCCAGTCGCGCAAATCCTGCGGACTGAAATCAGCCAGCCAGCCGCCAACCTCATTCGATCTCGCGCCATAACGGCGAACAAAGGCATCAAGCGCTTCGGAATGGGTGATATTCATGCCGCCGACGCCGGCGAGCAGAAATTTGCGCCCGACCGAGGGCATGGCGTCATAGAGATCAACCTGCAAACCCCGAGCGCTGAGAACTTCGGCGGCCATCAGCCCGGCCGGGCCGCCGCCAATAATCACAATATTTTTTTTCATGGGCGCGAATGTACCCGATTCAAACTCTGGACGCAGAAACGCAGCCAATTTTCCTGCACGTTCATGGCTTTATGGCTTCGAATTCTGACGCTGATCGGCTCTTGTCTGTGCAAGGTTTTACAACGAGCAAAGCTTCTGCCGATAGTAAAACTCCGTGAGCATCCAGAGCCGCAATCATGAGCACGAAAAAACCGCTGCAAGCTGATGAACAGGATTTGGCTTCCTTGCTGAATGCGCCGCGAATCCCCCGGCAAATACAAGACAGACGACAGCATCATGAAAAAAGCCCGCCTTGGATCACCGAGGAGGGCTTTGTCTTGGAAGATCGGCGCAGCGGAGACGACCGGCGCAACAGAGACTGAATCACCTCTGAAGCATCCCCGCCCTATTCATTGATTGCAACCCACGCACCGGCGCTCCCACCCACTAAACCCAGCGACGCAGCCGAAAAATCAGCGCCAGCATCACCCCAATCAGCAACATCGCGGCCAGCACCGCAAAATACCCCCAATGCCAGTGCAATTCCGGCATGAAATCAAAATTCATCCCGTAGATGCCCGCGATCAGCGAGAGCGGCATAAAGATCGTGGTAATCACGGTCAACATGCGCATCTGCTGGTTCATGCGATGCGATTGCAGGGAAAGATGCGTATCTTGCAAGCCGCCCAGCACATCGCGCAGCGTTTCAATACTTTCGATCAGCTGCACCGTATGGTCGTAGACATCGCGCAGATAGAGCTGCGTTTCGGCGTCGATCAGATCGGCTTCGTCGTGCTGCAAACTGTTGATGACTTCGCGTAGCGGCCACAGACCGCGCTTGAGATAAACCAGCTCGCGGCGCAAGGCCTGAATTTCAGTCAATTGCGCCGGCTGCGGGCTGGCAATGATGGCGTCTTCCAGTGCCTCGATGCGCTCGCCCAGTTTTTCCAGCACCAGAAAATAACGGTCAACCGGTGTGTCGAGCAGGGCAGACACGAGATAATCCGGCCCGAGCTTGCGCACTTGTGAATGGCTGTTTTTCAGGCTGTCGCGGATCAGGTTGAAAGTGCCGGTCGGCTTTTCCTGAAAGGTCAGCACAAAGTGCCGGGAAAGCACCATGCTGACCTGTTCGCTGCCGAGCAGACCATTTTCGTCCAGATTCATCAGCCGGGTCGTGATAAACACATATCCCGGATACAGTTCGACCTTGGGACGCTGCTCGGTGTGCAGAATGTCTTCGAGCGTGAGCTCATGCAGACCGAATTTTTCGCCGACGTAGCGCAACAGGCCGATATCGGACAAACCGTGGATGTTGAGCCACAGAATCGGAAAATGCGGTCGGAAATCCCGGCCTTCGGCGATGGCGGTAAATTGCGTTTCGCGATAATCGCTGTCTTGCGGGCCGTACTCGATCAGCGTAGCGATGGCCGGCGTCGGCTCGGCATGCCCGACATATTGCAAAGTGCCCGGCGCTTGCCCGGCTTTGGCGGCAGTCGGCCAGGTTTTCAGTCTGGGCGCTGGACGAGTTTGAGCTGAACGCCGATGTCTTGCCACAGCCGCATTTCCTCATTCAATACATGTTGGGTCAGTGGTCTGGCAGCCAGCCAGCCCGCTTCGATTTCCAAGGTGAAATAGCCGTTATGGCGTACAAAACCCTTGATCGGTGGCGCATCGTCCTGACGCGCGCGGTTAAACAGCACCGCCAGACGCAGGCAGGCCAGCGCCGCGCGCTCTTCTTTACTGAATTCATCGAGCACCGAGCGCGTCAGTTTACCGCGATGGCTTAACACCAAGCGCGCCAGTCTTTCCTGTTCGCGGCGCGAAAAGCCGGGGATGTCGGCATATTGCAAGATGTAGGCCGAATGGCGGCGATAGTTCACATGCGAAATCGACAGCCCTACTTCGTGCAGCTGCGCGGCAATATTCAGATGGTGCGCCAACTCGCGCCCACCATCCTCGCCTTGCAGATGCTCAAATAATTCGAGCGCCAGCGTGCTGACCCGGCCGGCCTGCAGCGGGTCGGCCAGATATCGACGCTGAAATTGCGCTACCGAATGATCGCGCACATCGCGATTGCCTTGCCGCTCGAGCAGATCGTGCAGCACGCCTTCACGCAAAGCGCCGTCGGAAATCGACATGGTTTTGATCTCCAGCATCTTGAAAATCGCCGACATAATCGCAAAACCGCCAGGCAGCACCGGGCGGCGATCGGCGCGCAAGCCATTGAGGTCGACCTTGTCCACATGCCTGGCCGACAAGAGCGCGTGGCGCAGCCGCCCCATGGCCTCCGCAGTCAAATCCTTGGGGGAAAAATCGTTTAGCTCGGCCAGATCGCACAGCGACGTTGCCGTGCCAGACGTGCCGATGGCGCGCTCCCAGTTGCTGGCCGAAAAATCCTGCACCATGGGTAGCAGACGTTCGCGCGCGGCCAGTTCAGCTTCTTCCATGCGCTCAGGCGTGATTCTGCCGTCGGCAAAAAAACGCTGGCTCCAGATCACGCAACCGAGTTGCTTACTTTCAGCGCGCCCCGGCTTGAAGCGACTGCCGATCACGAATTCGGTCGAGCCGCCGCCGATGTCGACGACTAGGCGGGTTTCCTTGGTGGCCGGCAGGCTGTGCGAAGCGCCCATAAAAATCAACCGAGCCTCTTCGCTGCCGCCGATGATTTCAATCGGAAAACCGAGCTCGGCTTCGGCGCGCGGCAAAAATTCGGCCGCGTTGCCTGCCACGCGAAACGTATGCGTGGCCACGGCGCGCACCTGTGCGCTCGGCAATCCTTGCAAGCGCTCGGCAAAGCGGGACAAAGCCAGCAACGCGCGCTCTTGCGCGGCTTCGGTCAGCATTTTGTTCTCGTCCAACCCCGCGCCCAGACGCACGGTTTCCTTGATCGAATCGAGCGAAAGCAGACCGGTTTGGGTCACCCGCGCGGTTTGCAGGCGAAAACTATTGGAACCAAGATCGACAGCGGCAATAACGGGGGAATCAGGCATGAGGTGAGCGCAGGCAACAAATTGATAAGGAACGATAAACCGCGCAGCCAAGGCAGGCCAGCGCCTTATTTACCAATCGCAAAAAAACAACGGCGCCAACAAGGCGCCGTTATGCCGGAACATACGTGCTTACTCCTCGCGCGGAGCCAGCGCCACGCGGGCAACTTCTTCGGCGCTCTTGTGCCGCACATCTTGCCCTTTGACCAGAAAAACCACCTGTTCGGCCACGTTAACCGCCAGATCGCCGATGCGCTCAATGGCTTTGGCAATCCACAAGATATCCAGCGTGGCGGAAATCGCGCGCGGGTCTTCCATCATCACCGTAATCAGCTGGCGTTGCAGACCTTGATATTCGCGATTGAGCTGCTCGTCGCAGCGGCACACTTCGCTAGCGCGCGCCGCATCCATACGGGCAAAGGCATCCAGACTGCCGGCCAACATATCCAGCGCCTGATTGGCGATATGGGTCAGATCCTGGAAATTGGGCGACTGCAGGCGACCGGCCTCGTAAATGCGCTGGGTGCGACGGCTGATGCCCTCGGCCTTGTCGCCGATGCGCTCCAGATCTTCGACCGACTTGATGACGGTCATCACCATACGCAGGTCGGACGCAGCTGGCTGACGGCGCGCGATCATGTGAATGCACATATCGTCGATTTCGACGTGCATTTCATTGACCTTGAGTTCTTGCTCCTGCACTTGGCGAATCAAATCGGCATCGCCGGATGACAACGCCTTCATCGCCAGGCGCACCTGCTCTTCGACCAGCCCCGCCATGCCCATGACGTGCGAGCGAATGGCTTCCAGATCGGCATCAAACTGCTTGGAAATATGTTCGGACATGACGCATGTTCTCCATTTCAAGACGACCGAGCTTAAACGCGCAATATTGCAGTTTTATTGCAAACCCGACGCGGTAACCCGCACCGGCCGGATTTGCAGGTCGGCATGGCCGCTTACTTCATCACCTTCACGCCCGATGCCGTGCCCATCAGGAACACATCGGCGCGACGCAGCGCAAAAAGACCATTGGTGACGACGCCAACGATCTGATTGATCTCGGTTTCCAGTTTGCAAGCCTCGGCGATTTCCAGACCGGCCACATCCAAAATGATATTGCCGTTGTCGGTCACAAAACCAGCGCGGTAGTTGGGCTCGCCACCCAGTTTGACCAACTGGCGCGCCACATGGCCCCGCGCCATCGGGATCACTTCCACTGGCAGCGCAAACTTGCCCAGCACCGAAACCAGCTTGGTTTCGTCAGCCACGCACACAAATTGGTCTGCAACCGCCGCGACGATTTTCTCGCGCGTCAGCGCGCCGCCGCCGCCCTTGATCATCTGCAACTGGTGGTTGATCTCGTCAGCGCCATCGACATACACGGGGATGCGGTCAACTTGATTCAGATCGAAGACTTCAATGCCATGCTTTTGCAAGCGCTCGGCGCTGGCGATCGACGAGGCCACCGCGCCCTTGATTTCGTGCTTGATGGATGCCAGCGCGTCAATAAAGTAATTGGCCGTCGAGCCGGTGCCGACGCCAACGATGGAATTTTTCGGGATATAGGCCACGGCAGCTTCTGCTGCGGCGCGTTTCATCTGATCCTGGTTCACGGAATTCTCCTCATTCGGTGGCGGCATTATAAAGGCTTA
>CAXYUI010000056.1:0-8917 GCA_964291975.1 uncultured Formivibrio sp.
TTGTTCCCAGGCAACCAGGCGGCGCGCGCCGCGGGCTTGATAGGCACGCAGCCCGGCAAAATCCTCCTCGCCTATTTGGGCATGACTCAAGCCTTCACTGGTATCGCCGACGCCGGGTAAAGGGGGCGGATGAGATTCGGGTTGTGGATAAACCAGCGTTCGGGTTTCGAAGGCCAGATAGCTCCAGCAGCGAAACCAGCCGGTGGGTTGACGGTTTTCGATCAAGATGCGTGGTGGCATTAGCCAGCCGCGACGGGTAGCCAAAACCGGGAAGTCGCCTTCCAGCAAAGTCTCTGAACCTGTTAGCGTGATGGCTGGCATCGCTGCCGGAATCAGCCTGATGCCGGGGCGCTCGCGCGCCTTATCGCTTTTAAGTTGCAAGGTAAAGTGCGCCACTTCGCCGCTAAACACAGGCTCGGCCGGGATCAGCTGTGCTTGCAAGCCCAGCAGCGCCGCATAGGTGCGCAATAGCGCCGCATGCGCCGCTCCTGCCAAGAGGAAGGCGAGGAAAAAAGCCAGGCTTAACTGGTAGTTGATGGCGCCGATCAAAATCAGCAGGCACAGCAAGACCAGTGCAGCGCAAGAACGCGGCGGCATAATGTACAGCTGGCGATAAGCCAGCCGGATTGAGCTGGTGCTGGCTGGGTGGCGGCGCTGTAAAAAACGTTCTCGCCAAGATGAAAGCCAATGCATTGACCCGCCTTAGGGAATGCGTACAGCGTTAAGCACCCGCAGCGCCGATTGCGGATCGGGACGATTGCTGGCACGCAAGATCAGTCGGTGCCCTGCGACTGCGGGAAACGCGGTTTGGATGTCGTCCGGAATCACCATCTCGCGCCCCGCCAGCCAAGCCAGTGCGCGTCCCGCTTCCAATAGCGCGAGAGCCGCGCGAGGCGAGAGGCCGCAAGTCAGTTGCGGATCTTCACGCGTGGCATTGACCAGTGCCTGCACATAATCCACCAGCGGCTCGGCGACATGCACGCGGCGTACCGCCTCTTGCGCTGCGACCAGATCAGCGGGGCTTAACAGAGCTTCTTGTTGCGCCAATAAATCGCGCCGATTTTCACCCAATAGCAGCGCCCGCTCGGCACGTTGATCGGGGTAGCCCAGCGTGATGCGCATTAAAAAGCGGTCGAGTTGAGATTCGGGCAAGGGAAAAGTGCCGATTTGTTGCTGTGGATTCTGGGTGGCGATCACAAAAAACGGCGAAGGCAAGGGGTGCGTCACCCCATCAATGCTGACTTGGTTCTCGGCCATGGCCTCCAGCAATGCCGATTGGGTTTTGGGCGTGGCGCGGTTGATTTCATCGGCTAGCAAGAGTTGGGTGAAGAGAGGACCTGGGTGGAAGCGGAAGCGGTTATCGTCGCGCTCGTAGATCGATACACCGATCAAATCGGTGGGAAGTAAATCGCTGGTGAATTGCACGCGCTGAAATTTGAGTCCCAGGCACAGGGCGATGGCATGCGCCAGTGTCGTCTTGCCCATGCCGGGTAAATCTTCGATAAGCAGATGCCCGCGCGCCAAGAGGCAGGCCAGCGCTAATTGCAGTGATTCGGGCTTACCCAAAATGATGGCGTCAAGTTGCTTGAGCAGCTTGGCAAAAGAGGGAGGGACAGCCATGGAAGCTCCAAAATCAGGGGGTGCTTCCATCTTGAGTGAATATAGAGAGAGCGACAAGTAAAAAGCGCGAACCAGAGGTTCGCGCTTTGAGGGTGTTGCCGTTTTCCTTAACCGACGATCTTCATGCCGATCCAGAAAAAGCCTGAAGACAGCAGAATCGAAGCTGGCAAAGTAAAGATCCAGGCCAGCAAAATACTGCGAACCGTGGAGGATTGCAGGCCGCTGCGATTGGCGATCATGGTGCCCGCCACGCCCGATGAAAGCACATGGGTCGTTGAAACTGGCAAACCAAACAAGGTGGCAAAACCAATGGCGCAGGTCGCAGTCACTTGCGCGCTAGCGCCTTGTGCGTAGGTCATGCCTTTCTGGCCGATTTTCTCGCCGACTGTCTTCACCACCCGTTTCCAGCCAACCATCGTGCCCAAGCCCAAAGCCAGTGCGACGGCCACCACCACCCATTTGGGCGCGTATTCGGTGGTCGCGGTCAGATCACTGCGCAAAGTGTTCAGATCGTGGATCTCGTCTTTGGACATCTTGGGCAGTTTGCTGACTTTTTTGGCCGTATCGTCAAGGCAGAGCAAGAGGCGACGGGTCTTGCGCCGTTCTTCGAAATCCAGCTCGGCATAACTCTTGACCCCTTCCAGTTTGCCAAGGAGTTCGTTAATGGCCGGTTCGGTCAGCTTGGTATCGCACTTAAAGGCCGGGGGCAAGGTGTGATTGGGGATTTTCCCCAGCGCCAGCATTTCGGTCAGCTTGTCGGCATGGCGGCTATAGAACTGCTGCATATGAATGGCCGCGTCACGGGTGCGCAGAATTTCATACGACGAAGCATTCTGATCGAGCACAAACTTGGCCGGAACGATGCCAATCAGCACCAGCATGACCAATCCGATCCCCTTCTGGCCGTCATTGGAGCCGTGTACAAAGCTGACCCCCATGGCTGACGCGACTAAAGTCAAGCGTGTCCAGAATGGCGGATGCTTTTTGCCGTCGATTTTCTGGCGTTCTTCCGGGGTTTTGTGCATGCGCGAAGACGGGCGATACCGTTTGAGGACGAACAGCAGCAAGCCGGCTATCAGGCAGCCAATCGGCGGGGAGACGATCAGCGAGAGCATGATGTGGATCGCTTTTTTCCAGTTCACGCCATCGGCGATCGACACGCCATGAATCCAGGCATTGGCGAGCCCAACCGCGAGAATCGAGCCGATCAAGGTGTGTGAACTCGATGCCGGCAGGGCGAAATACCAGGTACCAAAGTTCCAGATAATGGCTGCCGCCAGCAGTGAAAACACCATCACCATGCCTTGGGCGGAGGCGACATTGAGCAGTAGCTCAACAGGGAGCAGGTGGACAATGGCGTAAGCCACGCCAAGACCGCCGACCATTACGCCCAAAAAGTTGAAAATACCGGAAGCCATCACAGCCAGCTGCGGAGGCATGGCCTTGGTGTAGATCACGGTGGCGACCGCATTGGCGGTGTCATGAAAACCATTGATAAATTCAAACATCAGCACAAAAGCCAGTGCCAAGGTCAGGCTGAGGCCTACGCCAAAGGTGAGTCCGGTATAAAGATCAAGCATCGGGAGGGAGGTGTGGTTGCAATTGGCGCGGATTATCTCAGAATGCCTGCGCTTGTGCTGTGAGTTTTTCCTGATTTGGCGCAATGGATTGTCCCTGGCGGGAGACATTGGATTTAGTCTTGCAGTGGCTGTGACTTAAGCTCTTTTTGTTTGAAATTATTAAGTAAGTTTTCGCAGTAGTTTTCCATGCCAACCACGCCAGTATGGTTATGGGTGAGCAGGGTGTGCGATCCCTCTTCAAGGTGCTCGAGCACAGCTGGGCGGATGGCAGCAGTCAGCTGCTCACAAAAAGCCGTACTGCGCGACAAAATATGCAGCTTCAGCACAGGCTTGTGCGTTTGGGTAAGCAAGGTATCGAGCTGGCTTTGGCGGTAACGCAAGACGCCAAGGAGCGGGGCTTGCAGATCCGTCGGCATGAGCGCGGCTTGGGGCAATTCAAGCAAGGTTGGTAAAGCAAAAAATCCATTTTGTGGCAGATAACACGGGGCTTGCCAAACGGAGCAACCCGCTTCGCGTAGCGCTTCTAGCGTGGCTTGCAGGCGAATGCTCGTGCGGCTGCTCTGTAATGGTCCAATCTCGGTGTCTAAGCGCAAGGGATTACCCAAAAGCAAGGCGCTCATTGCGCTCTTTAGTGCCTCGATGAGCTCATCGGCGATCTCTGTTGGCACGCATAACAGAGGCGAGCCCCAACCCTTGGGCTGACGCATGATCTCCATGATCTGACGCACCGCTTGCGCGAGCAAAATGTCTCGGCCGAGCAAGATGCAATGCATCTGCGCGGGTTCTGCGATCAATGCGCAATCTTGAGCGTGCTGATCGAGCAAGTGCCGTAAGCGTTGTGCCTCCTGATCTTCTCCGGCGAACAGCACTGTATGGCAGCGCGGACTGGCCAATAACGTGGTGGTGACCCGGTCTTCGCCGGTCAGGATGCGCAAGGTTGCGCTTGGAACGCCGGCTTCATGCAGACAGCGGATGGCGCGAGCCGCGATCAAAGGGGTTTCTGGCGCGGGCTTGGCCAGCACGCACTGGCCGACGGCAAGCGCTGCGCTGACTTGGCCAAGCAAAAAATACAGTGGAAAAGAGCTTGCGCTGATGGCGATGACCGGATTGCGCAGATGGGGCGCATCATCTTGATCGCCGTAGGCAAACTGCTGCGCCATTTGCGCATTTTTTCGGCATAACGCAATCGCGCTGCGCCATTCATCCAGTGCCGCAGGCAGGGTTTTGCCGGCTTCTCTGACCAATAAAAGCAGAAACTCGCCGCGCCGAGATTCGATGAAGTCGGCGGCAGATTCCAATACCTGTGCTCGCCAAGCCTTCGAGGTCGTGCGCCAAGATAGGGCGCTGGCTTGCGCTAAGGCATGGTCAATTTCCTCTTTCGTGCTATCGGGTACAAAACCAAGCACATCGGCCGGATCGGCCGGATTCATGATGGCGCGTGCCGCTTGATCGTGGCCGGACTGACCGACGGCCAGGTGTTTGCGTGCATCGTTGATCGCCGTTTCCAGTGCGGCCACTTCTGTTTCATCAGCCCAATCCAGCCCCGGCGGCATCTGCTGCCGCATTAAATCGCCATGAGCGGGCCGGATCTGCAGGGCGTCTGCACTCTGAAGCCAGCGCTGGATCTGCGTACTGAGCAAAACCGCACTTTCCCCAACCGGCGCATGCAGCCGCCAAGGCCGCGTCATCCCATTGGCGCGAGCATGTGCAACAAGCGATTCGCCCATGCCATGGCAAAACTGAAATTCCACATCCTCTTGTTGGAGCAAAGCTTCAATGCGCTGCACGGTCTGAAAATTGTGCGTGGCAAATTGCGGATAAAGCCAGTTGCCAGAAGCCAGTAACTGCTGGGCGCAGCGTAAATAAGAAAGATCGGTGTGCGCCTGTTGTGTAAAGACGGGGGGGCTACGTAATCCGCATCGTTGGCTGTGGGCGATATCGTGAGCCCAAAATGCGCCTTTGCATAAACGAATCATTAGCTTGCGATGAGTTTTTCGTGCCAGCGTTGCCAGATGCTCGATCAGGGGCAGCGCTTGCTTGTGGCTGGCTTGTACCGTGATCCCCAAACCTTCCCAGCCAGCCAGCAAAGGCTCATGTGCCAGTTGTTCCAGCATCTGCAGGGTAACGCTACTGCTTGCATATGCTTCGGCATCGATCATCAGACCCAAATCGTATTGACTGGCGCATTGCGCCAGCGTCAAGAGCTGCGGATAAAGCTCTGTTTTCAGGCGTGAGGCATGCAGACGATCCAGTTGCGGATAGAGCGCAGAAAGTTGAACTGAGAAGCCGAAGCCTTGCCAAGGCCCCAGTCCAGAAGCTTTCAAACCGGTTTGCTCAAGCGCGGTGTGTAGGGTGTTTAGATAGATTTCGCCCGCTTCAAGCGTATTGGCTTGCTCGCTCAAAATTGCAAATGAGTAGCGCAATTGCGGATCACACGCCGAGAGTAGATCGGTGCTGTCTCGCGCCCATAAAAAGGGGCGAGTGGCTCGGCGTAAAGTATTTTCGATGTAAAGCCTGAGCAGGTGCTTGAGCAGCGGAATGTGGCTTAATTGAGCGGCCAGGCGCAGCAGGTGCAAGGTTCGGACTGCGTGTTCATCCTCTGGCGCGATACTTGATGGGTTGAAGTGGCTTAAGGTCTCGCTAAGTAGCCGCGTTTTGCTGGCTGTATCGTCGATGCGGATGAGTGAATCGGCCAGAGTCAGCAGTATTTTTCTGGCTTCTGTATTCAGAGGAATGGCGGCGAGAATTGAGTCGATTACCCCGCATCCGGTACGGTGCGCAAAGAGAGGATCGGTGAAATGCCCAGGCTCGTCTCCCGCCTTAAGCCCGGCCGCCAGCTGTTCAACGAGGCTTAACTCGTCGGTTTGTCTCGCGGCAAACAGAGGGCGGTGCGCAGGATCGAGGTGGCTAAAGCAGGCAAAGGACATGGCAGGCGCGGCAGGATGTTGTTTTGCAGCATAGCAGTCATCCCCCGGCCGCCCGTGTGCGATCAGACATTCAGGTCGACTTGCTGAATTGAGCGCACTCCGCCATTTTCTTGCAGGTAGATGCCCGTGCTGCGAATCTGGCCCAGCTGCCGGTTCTGCTGATCGGTCAGGCTGAAATCGGTTTGTGCGCGACCCAGATAAATTGCCCCAACGCCCATCTCCTGCAGATTCATAAGCCGGTCTGCGCCGCTTTCGTCCTTGATCCACAGGCGCAATTGCGCAAAAACCGCATCGTTTTCATCAATCCAGTTATTGCGATCCTGATCGAAGGCCGCCAGATCGGCGAAACCATCGCCACTTTTGGTGCCAAATAATTCACTGCCATCATTGATGCGAGCATCGGCGTTGCGATCGAGCGCCAGATAAGCGCTACCTGCGCGCAGCATGGCGATTTGATCGTCTTGGCCATCTGCGTCCAGATCGAAAGTGAAGGTTTGTTCAGAAAGGGTGGCGGCCGATGCAGCGTAATTGAGCACCAGCGGATCTTTTTGTTCCCGAGCCAAACTGCCGCTGGCTGCGCTAAAGCTGAATTCCTCTCGATACTGGCGGTTCATCGCGATTTCGGCGTGAAACGCAATTTCGCGGCCATCGGCCGTCCGAATCACCCCGGACGCGGCAAAATTGCCTGCTTCGCTTTCTTCCAAAACCTCGCGATAGTCCACGGCAAACCCGCCTTCCGCCGCCTGTGGGGGCGGTGCGGCTTGCGTGACCTGATCGGGGTCGCGCAGCTTGAGGGGGCGCAGATCAATACTGCGTCCGGTCAGCGCTTCAATCAGTTGCTTGATCATGGCCAGGCGTGGATCGTTTTCGAGCGCGGCTTCTGGATCAATCTCCGATGTTTCTTGTGCGGCTTTCGCCTCGCTTGATATTTCAACTTCGGGGCGGGGTGATTCACTACGAATACTCAAGCGCTGTTCGCGATAAAGGCTGAACTGACGCTCGGCGGCCATGTTGATATTGCTTTCGACGATTTTCATGGCGTGCTCCGACACACAGGCAATAAGCAGGTATCGGCAAGTTCCTTGACTTTCTTAAAGCAGCCCGCCCTCTGCCAGCGATTCGACCCGATGGGCGGCGATGATGAAATGATCGAGCAGTTTCACATCAAGGAGTTCGAGGGCGCTTTGTAATTGCCGGGTCAGACTGAGATCCGCTGCCGAGGCTTCAGCGCGGCCGGAAGGGTGGTTGTGCGCAACGATGATGGCGGCGGCATTGTGGGCGAGCGCACGCCGGGCGACTTCGCGCGGGTAGACGCGAGTTTCGTTCAGACTGCCCCGACTCAATACTTCGGCCGCGATCAGGCGGTGACCGGTATCCAAGTAGAGTGCATGGAACTCTTCGATGTCGAGCCCGCGCAGGCGCAGTTGCAGGTATTGCTTCACTTTGTCGGGTGAAGTAAACGCGTCGCCCTGCGTGAGTTGCTCGGACAGAGCGCGCCGAGCCATTTCGAGCACCGCCTGCAGTTGCGCGTATTTGGCATCGCCCATGCCGTTGATTTGGGTGAAGGCTGCGCGTGGCGCGTGAAAGAGCGCTTCAAGCGAGCCAAAATGCCGCAAGAGATCCTGCGCCAAGTCGACCGCGCTTTTGCCGGGCAGACCGACGCGCAGGAAAATCGCCAGAAGTTCGGCGTCAGATAGCGCCGCCGCGCCGTGGCTCAGAAGCTTTTCGCGCGGACGTTGCATTTCGGGCCAATCGGTAATCGCCATGGATTTGCTGCCTTGCGGTGGTAAACTTCGGCCTATTCCTATAGACAGTCTGACAACATGAGTCAAAAACGTATTTTGCTGGGTGTTACCGGCGGCATTGCGGCTTACAAAGCGGCCGAACTCGTGCGCCAGTTCAAGAAAGCCGGCCACGGAGTGCAGGTGGGGAGCTGCGAATCGGCCACCGAATTCGTCGGTCCTGTGACTTTTCAGGCACTTTCGGGGCGGGAAGTCTTTACCGATATGTGGGACAAGCAGCGTGGCGACACGATGGCGCATATCAGTCTGACGCGCTGGGCCGATGTTTTTGTCGTCGCGCCCGCGACCGCGAACTTTCTGGCCAAGCTAGCGAACGGTATTGCCGACGATCTTTTGAGTACGCTCGCTGCGGCGCGCGAATGCCCGCTGCTCGTTGCACCGGCCATGAACAAGCAGATGTGGGCCAATCCGGCCAATCTGCGCAATATCGAACTGCTGAAAAACGACGGCGTCAGCATTCTCGGGCCGGCTGCGGGTTTTCAGGCCTGCGGCGAAGTCGGCGAAGGCCGGATGCTCGAAGCCGAAGAAATTGCGCTGCATGTCGAAGCGTCGTTCCAGAACAAGCTGCTCGCTGGCAAACGTGTGCTGATCACGGCCGGGCCGACTTTCGAGCGCATCGACGCCGTGCGCGGCATCACCAATCCGAGTTCGGGCAAGATGGGTTACGCGATTGCACGCGCAGCCTGGGAGGCAGGCGCTGAAGTCGTGCTGGTTTCCGGCCAGACCAGCCAGACGCCGCCGCCGGGCTGCCGGCGTGTTGATGTGGTGAGCGCGCAGGACATGCTCAATGCGGTCAATGCCGAGGTCGATGCGGCTGATCTGTTCATCAGCGTTGCGGCCGTTGCGGACTACTACGTGCTTAACCAATCCGAGCAGAAGATCAAAAAGGATGCGCATGTGCTCACGCTGGAGCTCGCGCCCAACCCGGATATTCTGGCCAACGTCACTTCGCGCCCGAACCCGCCGTTTTGCGTTGGCTTTGCGGCCG